>NZ_BAAFRY010000021.1:0-41577 GCF_045866295.1 Ferrigenium sp. UT5 | reverse complement strand
CGTGCGTATGGACTGCGCGATGAAGAATATCTGCGGCTGAAAATACTCACGTCCATGCTCCCGAGGCTCTAAAAAACATGAAATTTACCCACACTCTTTCACGAAGACCCATTTGTTTCAGGCGCAATGGGTGCGCGACAACCGCAACGTGTTTCAGCGCGACCCGACCGAGATCAGTTATTTCCGCCAGTTGTGGATCCGTTTTTTCCAGACCTTGGGTCGGCGTTGCTACGACAGCGCCGACCGCATTGTGGCCCTGTTCGAAGCCAATCGTTTGCGCCAGGTGGAAGACGGTGCCGAGGCCGGGCGCACCTGCAACATTCCCAACGGCGTGAACGTGCCGCGTTTTTCCGCCTTGCGCGAATTGCGCCCGGCCTCGCCGCCCCCCATCCTGTGCCTGATCGGCCGCGTGGTGCCGATCAAAGACATCAAAACCTACATCCGTGCCATGCGCATCATCGTCAACAGCTTGCCGCAGGCGGAAGGGTGGATCGCGGGGCCGGAAGACGAGGATCCGGATTATGTTGCCGAATGCCGCGATCTGGTCGATGGTCTGGGTCTGACTGACAAGGTGAAATTGCTTGGCTTCCAGCAGATGACGGAGCTGCTGCCCAAGATCGGGCTGAACGTGCTCAGCTCGATCAGTGAAGGGTTGCCGCTGGTGTTGCTGGAAGGATTCGCCGCCGGCGTGCCCGCTGTCAGCACCGATGTCGGCTCCTGCCGGCAACTGATCCACGGACTGGATGAGGCGGATCGGGCGCTGGGTGCGGCCGGCCGCATCGTCGGCATCGCCGATCCGCAGGCGCTGGCGGAAGCCGCGCTGGAACTGTTGGGTGACGAAGCCGCCTGGCGCGCCGCCAGCGAGGCGGGCATCCAGCGCGTCGAGACCTATTACACCCAGGAACGGATGTTCGACAGTTATCGCGCCCTCTATGAGGAGGCCCTGTCATGGCGGGCATAGGTTTCGAGCTGCGCAAACTGCTGGAGAAAGACAGTTATTTCGGGTTGTTCCAGGCTTACGCCTACGCGGGCATCATCAGCTCGGGGCCGTGGGTGCTGTCCATCATCGGCATCCTGTTTGTCGGTTTCTTGAGCCTGGGCGTGGTGTTTCCGCACGCGGCGATCGTGCAGTTCCAGGTATCGGTCACCTATCTCATCATGAGTTCGCTCATCCTCACCGGGTTCATCCAGCTCGGCTTTACCCGGTTCATCGCGGATAGTTTGTTCAGCAAAAAAGACGAGATCGTATTGCCGAATTTTGCTGCCGTGCTGCTGCTGGTAACCAGTGTCAGCGGGATGTTTGGCATGCTGTTGCTGCATCTGTTTTTTGGCAGCACGAGCCTGTCATACCGGATGCTGATGGTGTCCGGTTTTGTCATCCTGTGCGCGATCTGGGTGGCGACGATCTTCCTTTCCGGCATGAAACAGTACAAAGAAATCGTGCTCATGTTTGCGGCCGGTTATGCCGTCACCGTGCTGTGCGCATTGCTCCTGCGCACGGAGGGGATGGAAGGCCTGCTGCTCGGTTTCGTCGTTGGTCATGTCGTGCTGCTGTTCGGCATGATTACGCTGATCCTGCGGGAATTTCCGCTGAATATCCGGACCTTTTCGTTCGATTTCATGCGTCCGGGCGCGATGTACGTCAGCCTGCTCTGGTCCGGATTTCTGTACAACCTGGCGGTATGGGCGGACAAACTCATCTTCTGGTTCCATCCGGATACCAGTCAGGCCATCATTGGCCCGTTGCGCGCGTCGCTGATTTACGATTTTCCGATTTTTCTCGCCTACCTGGAGATCATTCCCGGTATGGCGGTGTTCCTGGTGCGCATCGAAACCGACTTCGTCGAGTATTACGACAAGTTCTACGAAGCGGTGCGCGAAGGCGGCTCGCTTGACCACATCATGAACATGCGCGACAACATGCTGTTCACCGTGCGTCAGGGGCTGTTTGAAATCGTCAAAATTCAGGCCATCGCGGTGCTGCTGGTATTCGTGCTGGGCGCGAAACTGCTCACCTGGCTGGGCATTTCCACCCTGTACCTGCCGTTGTTGTACGTCGATGTGGTGGCAGTGGGCTTGCAGGTGGTGTTGCTCGGTGTGCTGAACATCTTTTTTTACCTCGACAAGCGTCACATCGTGGTGTTTCTATGTGCGCTGTTCCTCATCTCGAACGTCGCCTTGACTGCGTTGAGCATCTACCTTGGGGCGAGCTTTTACGGTTACGGCTTCGCCTTGTCGTTGCTGATTACCGTCCTGGCAGGCATGCATCTGCTGTCGCGCAAGCTGGACCTGCTGGAATACGAGACCTTTATGTTGCAGTAAAGGATTTTGCAACGCTGTGCATTGCTTTCACGATCCGGCGCAAACTCGCATTTCCCGGCATCGGGGTGCAGGGTATAATGCGCGCCTTTCCAAATCCCAAGAGAAGACCATGCCTATCTACGACGATCGTTGCAGGAGCAGCGGTGTGCAGAAAGACGTGATGCAGAAAATCGGCGAACCGGTGCTGGCGACTGGTCCGGCGTGCGAACCCTCGGGTTGCGCGTCCTGCCCCGCCGCCGGGATGCACGCGTGAAAAAATACCTGCTGACCGGCTTGCTGGTGCTGGTGCCACTGGTCATTACCCTGTGGGTGCTGAGCTTCATCATCGGCATTCTGGACCAGTCGCTGCTGCTGCTGCCGACCGCCTGGCATCCGGACAATCTGCTCGGCATCCATATCCCGGGGTTGGGCGTGATTCTGACGGTGGGTACCGTGCTGCTGACCGGCTTGCTGGTGCGCAATGTGTTCGGCCAGCAATTGCTGGAGTACTGGGACCGGCTGTTGCGCAGCATCCCGTTCGTCAATGCCATCTACAACAGCGTCAAGCAAGTCAGCGACACCCTGCTTTCCGGCAGCGGCAATTCCTTCCGCAAGGTGTTGCTGGTGCGCTACCCGCATGCCGACGCGTGGTCGCTGGCCTTCCAGACCAGTGTGCCCGCCGAGGTGACGCGCAAATTGCATGGCGAAGAATATGTCGGCGTGTTCGTGCCGACCACCCCCAGCCCGGTGAATGGATTCTATTTCTATGTAAAAAAATCCGAGACCATCGAGCTGGATATCAGTGTCGATGCGGCCTTCAAGGCCATCATTTCGATGGGTGTCGTCACCACCCCGGAAGCAGTTGTCCACTTGGCTGAACCCACCCAATAACTTTCCTTTTTTCGATCCACCCCAACTGAATCAATATGCGTACTCATTACTGCGGACAACTTAACGTTAATCATCTGGGCAATACCGTCACCCTGTGCGGCTGGGCGCATCGCCGCCGCGATCACGGCGGGGTGATCTTCATCGACCTGCGCGACCGCGAGGGGTTGGCACAAGTCGTGTGCGATCCGGATCGTGCCGACATGTTTGCCATCGCCGAATCAGTGCGCAATGAATTCGTGCTCAAGGTCACTGGGCGCGTACGTCGCCGTCCCGAGGGCACCGAGAATAGAAATCTGCCCAGTGGCGAGATCGAAGTGCTGTGCCACGAGATCGAAGTGCTGAACGTCTCGGTTACGCCGCCGTTCCAGCTGGATGACGAGAACCTGTCGGAGAACGTGCGCCTGACCCATCGCGTGATCGACCTGCGCCGTCCGCAGATGCAGAAGAACATGATCCTGCGCTACCAGACCGCGCGCGCGTTCCGCCGCTTTCTGGACGATGCCGGTTTCATCGACATCGAGACGCCGATGCTGACCAAGTCCACGCCGGAAGGCGCGCGTGACTACCTCGTGCCGTCGCGTGTGCATGCCGGAGAATTCTTTGCGCTGCCGCAGTCGCCGCAATTGTTCAAACAATTGCTGATGGTGGCGGGCTTTGACCGTTATTACCAGATAACCAAATGTTTCCGCGATGAAGACCTGCGCGCCGACCGCCAGCCTGAATTTACCCAGGTGGATATCGAGACTTCGTTCCTGAGCGAAGAGCAGATCATGGTGCTGATGGAAGAGATGATCCGCGTGGTGTTCAAGGAAGTGCTGAATGTCGCTTTGCCGAATCCCTTCCCGCGCATGACTTATGCGGAAGCGATGGGGCGTTTTGGCTCGGACAAGCCGGATCTGCGCGTGACACTGGAGATCACCGAGGTGACGGATGCGGTGAAAGATGTCGCGTTCAAGGTGTTTGCCGGTGTGGCGAATTCGGAGAATGGTCGCGTGGCCGCCTTGCGCGTACCCAACGGCGGCGCATTCACCCGTGGCGAGATCGACGACTACACCAAGTTTGTCAGCATCTACGGCGCGAAAGGGCTGGCCTACATCAAGGTCAACGACATCACGCAGTTGAACGAGCATGGCCTGCAATCGCCCATCGTCAAGAACCTGCACGAAACTGCGCTGAAGACCATCACCGAGCGCACCGATGCCCAGAACGGCGACATCATCTTCTTCGGCGCGGACAAGACCAAGATCGTCAACGACGCGCTGGGTGCCCTGCGTACAAAGATCGGCCATGAGAAGGGTTACACCAACGGCAAGGCGTGGGAGCCGCTGTGGGTCGTGGACTTCCCTATGTTCGAATACGACGACGAAGCGAAGCGCTGGAATGCCTGCCACCATCCGTTCACCGCGCCCAAGGATGAACATCTCGCGTTGCTGGAAAGTGATCCGGGCAAGTGTCTGGCCAAGGCCTACGACCTCGCCTTGAACGGCTCCGAAATCGGCGGTGGCTCGGTGCGCATCCACAAGGAAGAAGTGCAGAGCCAGGTGTTCCGCGCCCTCAACATCGGCGCGGAAGAAGCTCAACTCAAATTCGGCTTCCTGCTTGATGCGCTGCAATACGGCGCCCCGCCGCATGGCGGCTTGGCCTTCGGTCTGGATCGCATCGTCGCCATGATGACCGGCGCCGAATCCATCCGCGATGTAATCGCTTTCCCGAAAACCCAGCGGGCGCAATGCCTGTTGACGCAAGCCCCGTCGCCGGTGGACGAGAAACAGTTGCGCGAGTTGCACATCCGTCTGCGCCAGCCGGCAACCACGGAAACACCGAAAGTCTGACCATGCGATGCGCGACGCGGGTGCGGTGGGGGCTGCTGGTTGGCTTGCTGCTGTGCCTGTCGTTCGCCCGTGCGGACGGCGCTGACGTTCCATCCATCAGCGTCGCCGAACTGCCGCCCGAAGGGCGTGTGACGTTGCAGCGTATCCAGCAAGGCGGCCCCTTTTCCTATCCGCGCGACGGCGTGGTGTTCGGCAATTACGAACACAGGTTGCCGCAACAGCCGCGCGGCCATTATCGTGAGTACACCGTACCGACACCGGGCGTGCGCCATCGCGGCGCACGGCGTATCGTGTGCGGCATCGTGCCGGTGGAATGCTATTACAGCGCGGACCATTACCGCACTTTCAGGCGAATCAGGGAGTGACCATGAGCGATTTGTGCGAACGTTTGCAGAATTTGACCGAGGCGGGTGTCTATCGGCTGAGTTGCCCGGTCGAAGTGTTGCGCGGCAATGTGGATTTGTCCGAACTGTGTTTCTTTGAAGTCGATCTGGCCGAGGTGCAGGGCAAGGGCAAGTTTCTCGCCGCCGTGGCCAAGGCGCTCCATGCGCCGGACTGGTTCGGCCACAACCTGGACGCTTTGGCCGATGCGCTGGGCGATCTGACGTGGACGTGCGACAACGGCAAGGGCTATGTGCTGCTCCTCTGCAACGGCGGCGAGTCGTTGCACCTGGACGAGGCGGATCAGGTTGCAGTCAGGCAAATTTTCGCCGACACGGTCAGTTACTGGAAATCCCAGGGCAAACCTTTCTGGGTGTTCATCGCTTGAAATCCGGCAACAAGCAACCCATCTCGGTCCTGGTCGTCATCTACAGCGCGGCGCTTGATGTGCTGCTGCTGGAGCGCGCCGACCATCCCGGTTATTGGCAATCCGTGACCGGCAGCCGCGACGGCGACGAGACCCTGCGCGAGACCGCGCTGCGCGAGGTGCGGGAGGAGACCGGGCTGGATGCGGCGCGCCATGACCTGCGCGACTGGCAGCAGCAGAACGAGTACGAGATCTATCCGCACTGGCGCCACCGTTATCCGCCGGGGGTGACGCGCAACACCGAGCATGTGTTCGGGTTGCAAGTGCCGCGCGATGTTGCGGTGCGCCTCGCCCCGCGCGAGCATCTGAATTTTGTGTGGCTGCCGTGGCGACAGGCGGCGGACACCGTTTTTTCGCCGAGCAACCGGGCGGCGATATTGCAATTACCGGAACGCGAACACCATGCCTGAAAACATCATCCCCGTCGTCTATGAGCATCCCGATGCAGCGCAGACCGGTTGCAGCATCGCGCAGGCGTGGGCCAGAAAACCCGGCGAACCGGAAGCGGGCGAAAAAGCCGGGCTGGTCGCGCGCATCAAGCGCATGTTGAAGGAACAGGATGCGGTGCTGGTGGCGCACTACTACGTGCATCCCGACCTGCAGGACCTGGCCGAGCAGACCGGCGGCATCGTGTCCGACTCGCTCGATATGGCGAACTTCGGCCATCAGCATCCGGCCAGGACGATCGTTGTGGCCGGTGTGCGCTTCATGGGCGAGACCGCCAAAATCCTCAATCCGGAAAAACGCGTGCTGATGCCCGATCTCGATGCCGAGTGTTCGCTTGATCTGGGTTGTCCGGCGGACGAGTTTGCGGCCTTCTGCGATGCGCATCCCGACCGTGTGGTGGTGGTGTACGCCAACACCAGCGCGGCCGTGAAGGCGCGCGCCGACTGGATGGTGACCAGCTCCATCGCCTTGCCGGTGGTCAAGCACCTGCACGAGCAGGGGAAGAAAATTCTGTGGGCGCCGGATCGACACCTCGGCAGCTACGTGCAGGAACAGACCGGTGCCGACATGCTGCTATGGCAGGGTTCGTGCATCGTGCACGACGAATACAAGGCGCGCGAGCTGATCGAGCTGAAAGTGCAGCATCCGGGCGCACGGGTGCTGGTGCATCCGGAATCCCCGCGTTCGGTGGTGCAACTCGCCGACGTGGTCGGCTCCACCACACAGTTGATCAGGGCCGCGCAGAATTCTACGGCGCAGGAGTTCATCGTCGCCACCGACAATGGCATCCTGCACAAGATGCGCACGCTGTGTCCGGACAAAATTTTCCTGGAAGCCCCCACCGCCGGAGTTGGCGCCACCTGCACCAGTTGCAGCCACTGCCCGTGGATGGCGATGAACGGGCTGCAAAACCTGGCCGAGGTGCTGGAGACCGGAAAGAACGAGGTGTTCGTCGATCCGGCCATCATTCCGCGCGCGGTGCGTCCGATCGAGCGCATGCTGGATTTTGCGCGACAGATCAAGTTGCCGACCCGCGGGATCGGCAACGCCTGATTCATTCATGGGAACCTCATGCTCAAGGTCGCCACCTACAACATCCACAAGGGATTCTCGCCGTTCAACCGGCGCGTGGTGCTGCATGAACTGCGCGAGCGCCTGCGCGAACTGGACGCGGACCTCGTGTTCTTGCAGGAGGTGCAGGGCGAGCATGCCGGTCACGCGCAACAGCATGCGGATTATCCCGACATGCCGCAGCACGAGTTTTTGGCCGACCCGTTCTGGCTGCATCACGCTTACGGCATGAATTCGGTGTACGAGGCCGGGCACCACGGCAACGCCATCCTCAGCCGCTTTCCTATCGTCCTGACGCACAATACTGATGTGTCCGCCCACCGTTTCGAGCAGCGCGGTCTGCTGCATTGCGAGATCGATATCGAGGGGCGGCGCGTGCATTGCCTGTGCACGCACTTCGGCCTGTTCGCGCGCGGGCGCCGCGCCCAATTGCAGGCGCTGATCGGGTATGCGCAGGCGGCGATACCGGCCACCGCGCCGCTGTTGATCGCCGGCGATTTCAATGACTGGCGCGGCCAGTTGAGTGCGGGTCTGGATGCCGCGCTGGGCGTGCAGGATGTGTTTTGCCTGCAGCACGGCAAGCC
This sequence comes from Ferrigenium sp. UT5, assembly GCF_045866295.1. Lineage (NCBI taxonomy): Bacteria > Pseudomonadati > Pseudomonadota > Betaproteobacteria > Nitrosomonadales > Gallionellaceae > Ferrigenium > Ferrigenium sp. UT5. Next base: position 33,643 of record NZ_BAAFRY010000021.1, on the reverse strand, counting down.
GGCGCGCAGTTTCCCTTCCGCACTGCCGCTGCTGAAACTCGACCGCATCTACATGCGCGGTTTCGACCTGGTGCAGTGCCAGGTGCGGGGCGGACGGAATGCCTCCGATCACGCGGCGCTGCTGGCGCAATTGAAAAAACGATGAAAGACACCTTCCGCGTCGGCGGGCACAGTCTTACCCTGCTGCAGAACGGGGAGCGCTTCTTTCCGCAGCTTTGTGCCGACATCGATGCGGCGCAGCATGCGGTGCATCTGGAAACCTATATCTTCGCTGCCGACGAGACCGGACGCATGGTGATGCAGGCCCTGCAACGCGCGGCGCAGCGGCAACTGGCGGTGCGCCTGGTGCTGGACGGATTCGGTTCGGCCGATCTGCCGCAGGAGTGGACGGATGAATTGCGCATGGCCGGCGTCGAGGTGCAATGGTTCCGCCGCGAGCGCGGCCAGTTCCGGCTGCGCCGCCATCGCTTGCGCCGCATGCATCGCAAGCTGGCGGTGGTCGACAGCAAGATCGCCTATATCGGCGGTATCAACATCATCAACGACATCCCGGAAAGCGCAGACATCGACATGCCGCGTCTTGATTTCGCCGTCCGGGTACAGGGCCGCCTGGTGCACGAGGTGGAGGAGGCGATGCGCCGCCTATGGTTCAGTCTCAGCCGCGCGACCTTGAAAAAACGCATCGGCCATTGGCGCGCGCGCTTGCGCACGCCCGATCGATCCACCGGCCGCGCTGCGGTCAGTTTGCTGTTGCGCGACAACCTGCGCCACCGGCACGACATCGAGCAGGCCTATCTGCAAGCCATACGCCAGGCCGAGCGCGAGATCGTGCTGGCGCACGCGTATTTTCTGCCGGGCTTCGCCCTCCGCCACGCCCTGCAACAGGCGGCGCGGCGCGGGGTGCGCGTCGTGCTGTTGCTGCAGGGCCGGGTGGAATACCGGTTGCAGCATTACGCCACGCTCGCCTTGCACGGCCAGTTGCTGCGGGCCGGGATCGAGATTTACGAATACCGCGCCAGTTATCTGCACGCCAAAGTCGCCGTGGTGGACGGCCAGTGGGCGACCGTCGGCTCGTCCAATCTCGATCCGTTCAGCCTGTTGCTGGCGCGCGAGGCGAATCTCTCGGTGCGCGATGAGCCGTTTGCGCGCGACTTGCGAAAACAGGTGCTGCGCGCGGTCAAGTCCGATGCGCGACGGGTGGAGATGGTCCGCCGCTCGCCCCTGGTCGCGTTGCTGTCCCTGGTGAGCTATGGCGTCATCCGCATGCTGGTCCATCTGCTGGTGCGCCAGCCGCATTGAACCCGGATAATTCATGCAAAAAGAATGTTTCCTTTGCGCAAAACCCTGTCGCCAATGCTAGTATTGCGCCTCCAATAATCAAGGCGCCGATAAGCGGCAAAGGGAGCCCGGGGCATGGCCTATCTGTTTGGCTTAGTGAAGCAGATTTCGCTGGGACGGCTGTTGCTCGTCTTGTCGCTGATCGCACTTTTTCTGTCTTTTCTGCTGGTGTTCGGCATGTCCAGCCTGATGCGCGACCGCGCCGTGCATGAACTGTCGCGCGAGGAAGCGCGGCAGACCTCGCAACTGGTGTTCCAGAGCCTGTATTCCGCGATGCGCAAGGGCTGGAGCAAGGCCGAGATCAACGAAGCCATCACGCGCCTGAACGCACAGTTCCCCGACCTCAAGATCAGAATTTATCGTGGCGCCGTGGTTGCGGCGCAATTCGGCGCCATGCCGCACGAGGCGGATGAAGTGGCGCGGGATGCGGTCGTGCAGCGTGCCCTGCGCGAGGGCAATGAAGTATTGCTCATTCCGGATGCGCACTCGATCCGTTACCTCTACCCGGTGCATGCAACGGCCGAGTGCCTCGCCTGCCATACCCAATCACACATCGGGGCCGTGCACGGGGTGATCGACATCACCTATCCGGTCACCCACCTCAAGGTGTCGCTCGGCGGCATGCTGAACATGATGGTCGGCTACACCCTGTCCATCATTGCGCTGGTGTTCCTGCTGCTGTATTTCAAGTTGCGCCATCTGCTGGTGCTGCCGATCGCCCAACTGGTCGGCGTGATGCGGGAAATTTCGTCCGACCTGAATTTGTCGCGCCGGGTCGAATTCGGCACGCCGCTGCGCGAGTTGCAGCATCTCGCGGCGTATTTCAACGGCCTGCTCAAGACCGTGCATGATTACAACGCGAAGCTGGAGGAACTTTCGACCCACGACCCGCTGACCGGGCTGTACAACCGGCGCAAGTTCGAGGATTTTCTGCGCTACGAGATCATCCGCGCCACCCGCCACCAGCACAGTTTTTCGGTGATCATGATTGACTTGGACAATTTCAAGTACATCAACGACACCTTCGGCCATCCCATCGGCGATCTGGTGCTCGAGGAATTGACCTCGCTGCTGCATGACGGTTTGCGCAAGGGCGACGTGCTGGCGCGCCTGGGCGGGGACGAGTTTGCCATCATGCTGCCGGAAACCGAGGCGGCCAGCGGTATGCAGGTGGCGAACAAATTGCACCTGTCGCTGGCGGACAAGGTGTTCGAGTTGCCGGTCGGCAAGATACGCTGTACCGCCAGCTTTAGCCTGGTAAGTTTTCCCGAGGACGGCAAGACCGAGGAAGAGATTTATACCTCCATGGATGTCGTGTTGTACAAGGCCAAGACGCACGGCAAGAACCAGGTGATGACCGCCGACAACGAAGCCGACCGCAGCATGATGACGGTGTTCAAACAGGGTGATTTCCTGCGCGCCGCGCTGCACGAAGACCGTATCGAGGCGCATTTGCAGCCCATCGTCAGGGTGTCTGACGGCAGCGTCATGGCGTTCGAGGTGCTGGTGCGCATCCGCGATGGCGAAGTGATCGTGCCGGCGGGCGAATTCATCGAAGTGGCCGAGACGCTGGGGATGGCGCAGGCGCTGGACAAGGAGGTGTTCCGCAAGGGGCTGGCGCATTTTGCGCGGGTGAGCGCGCGCCACCCCGAGGCGCTGTTCTTTTTCAACCTGTTTCCGCGCAGTTTCAACGATCTCGACTGGGTGCGCGGCATCCCGCAGATGCTGCGTGAGGCGGGCGTACCCTGCGAGCGCATCGTGCTGGAGATTACCGAACGCGAAGCCTTGCCGAACATAACCCAGGTGCGTGCGGCGATCGAGGAATTGCGCGGCACCGGCATCCGCGTCGCGCTGGATGATTTCGGCAGCGGTTTCTCCTCCTTCCTGTGGCTCAAATACCTGCCGGTGGATTTCGTCAAGATCGAGGGCAGCTTCGTGCAGCAGATCGTCCACGACGAACGCGACCGCATCATGGTCGAGCACATCAACAGCATGGCGCACCGGTTCGGTCTCAAGACCATCGCGGAATATGTGGAAGACGAGGCGACGGCCAGAATGCTGGTGGAGATCGGCGTGGATTGCGCGCAGGGCTATTACTTCGGCCGTCCCGCCCGGCCGGAATAGCCTGCGTGGGCAGGCTGTGGCACGACGGGGTTCCCCGGTGGAGGGTGGAATCAGACGTTATAATGCGCGCCCCATGCCACGAATTACCGCTTGATGCGCCACAACCGTTCCGATTTCGTTCCGCCGCTGAGTCCCGGCGACTGGAAAGCCATCCGCAGTCTCGTTCCCTATCTGCTCGAATTCAAATGGCGGGTGACCGCGGTCGTGCTGCTGTTGATCGCGTCCAAGCTGGCCAACGTCGGTGTGCCGCTGCTGCTGAAGGAGATCGTCGATGCGATGAGCCGGCCGCAGGCGCTGCTGGCGGTGCCGGTGCTGCTGATCCTTGCCTACGGCGTGCTGCGCCTGCTGAGCAGCGCCTTCGGCGAGTTGCGCGATGCGCTGTTCGCCAAGGTCACCCAGCGCGCCATCCGGCGCGTCGCGCTGCAGGTGTTCGAGCATCTGCACAGCCTGAGCCTGCGCTTCCATCTGGACCGCCAGACCGGCGGCGTCTCGCGCGACATCGAGCGCGGCACGCGCGGCATCAGCTTTCTGCTGACCTTCATGCTGTTCAACATTCTGCCGACGCTGCTGGAGATTTTTCTGGTGGCGGCCATCCTGTTCGTCAAATACGACCCGTGGTTCGCCATCATCACCTTCGTGACGCTGGCGGCCTACATTGTGTTCACGCTGGTCGTCACCGAATGGCGAATGGTGTTCCGGCGCACCATGAACGAGATGGACTCCAAGGCCAACACGCGCGCCATCGACAGTCTGCTCAACTACGAGACGGTCAAGTATTTCGGCAACGAGCACTACGAAGTGGCGCGCTACGACGAACAGATGCGGCAGTGGGAAGTGTCGGCGGTGCGCAACCAGACCTCGCTGGCGACGCTGAATGCGGGGCAGAGTTTGATCATCGCCATCGGCGTGACCCTGCTCATGCTGCTGGCAGCCCAGGAAGTGGCACAAGGCAAAATGACGGTGGGCGATCTGGTGCTGGTCAATGTGTTCATGTTGCAGCTTTACATGCCGCTGCATTTCCTCGGGTTCGTCTATCGCGAGATCAAGAACGCGCTGGCCGACATGGAGCGCATGTTCAAGATCCTCAACGAGAACCTGGAGGTGCAGGACGCGCCGAATGCGGCCCCGTTGCGCGTCGAACAGGCGGCGGTCAGGTTCGAGCACGTGAGTTTTTCCTACGACCCGACGCGCCAGATTCTGCATGACGTGAGTTTCGAGATTCCCGCCGGGCACACGGTGGCGGTAGTCGGGGCGAGCGGTGCGGGCAAGTCAACCCTGTCGCGCCTGCTGTTCCGTTTCTATGATGTGGATGACGGCGCGATCCTGATCGACGGGCAGGACATCCGCCAGGTCACGCAACAAAGTTTGCGCGCCGCCATCGGCATCGTGCCGCAGGATACCGTCCTGTTCAACGACACCATCTTTTACAACATTGCCTACGGCCGCCCGGATGCCACGCGCGATGAGGTCATGCGCGCCGCGCAATCCGCGCACCTGCAGCATTTCATTGCGTCGCTGCCGCTGGGTTACGAGACGATGGTGGGCGAGCGCGGGCTGAAACTTTCGGGCGGCGAGAAGCAGCGTGTCGCCATTGCGCGTGCCTTGCTCAAGAATCCGGCGCTGCTGATCTTTGACGAGGCGACTTCGGCGCTGGACTCGAAATCGGAGCGGGCCATTCAGGATGAGTTGCGCAGTATCGCCCGCGACCGCACCACGCTGGTCATCGCCCACCGCCTTTCCACCGTGGTCGATGCCGAACAGATTCTGGTGATGGACAAGGGGCGCATCATCGAGCGCGGCAGTCACCGCGCGTTGCTGGACCAGAACGCTGCCTACGCCCAGATGTGGGCCTTGCAACAGCAACAGGCACACGGCAAGACGCTGGAAGGATGAATGGCGGGTGCCGGCAGACGAGCGGCTTTTACCTTATCTTGCGCTGATTTCGCCGGTACTCCGGAATAACTGCCGCAAAAAACATTGAAAGCGCGGGTTATTCGGCAAAGGGAATCCGGTTCCCTTTGCGTTTTTGCAACACAAATGCTTGCCGGCACCGGATATTCCGCTATCCTCCGCCCCGCTTGATTCTGAAAGACTGAAAAATGAAGATTTTCCATGGGTTGTTGGCGATTCTGCTGTGGGTATCGGCGGGTGCCGCGCAAGCGGCTGACACGCCCTATCACACTGGCAAATTACCCAAGCTCGGTTCCGCCATTGCCCTGATTTATGACGAACAGACGCAACAGCCGCTTTATCGCAAGAACGAAAACGAGGTGGTGCCGATCGCCTCGATCACCAAGCTGATGACCGCCATGGTTGTCCTGGATGCGCGCCTGCCGCTGGATGAGCCGATCACCATTACGCGCGAGGACCGCGACCGCCTCAAGGGAACCAAGTCGCGCCTGCGTGACGGCATGACCTTGAGCCGGGGCGATCTGCTGGCGCTGGCGCTGATGGCTTCGGAGAACCGTGCCGCCTCGGCGCTGGCACGCACCTTCCCGGGCGGAACTCCGGTGCTGGTGGCCCTGATGAATGCCAAGGCGCGCGAACTGGGAATGGACGACTCCAGTTTCACCGGGCCGGCAGGCCTGCAAAGCGAGAACGTCTCGACCGCGCAGGATCTGGTCAAGCTGGTGCAGGCGGCAGAGACCTACCCCGAAATCCGGCGCGCCACCACCCAAGCCGCCCATACGGTGCAGGTCAGTGCCCGGCAGACCCTGCGCTTTGGCAACACCAATCCCCTGGTGCGTAGCAAGGCGTGGGATATCGGTTTGAGCAAGACCGGTTACATCAGCGAGGCCGGGCGTTGCCTGGTGATGAAGGTCAGATTGTCCGACCGGCCGACGGTCATCGTGCTGCTCGATTCCTGGGGCAAACACACCCGCGTCGGCGATGCCAACCGGATCAAGAACTGGGTGGAGGGCGGTTTGCAGCGCGTTTCGCTGCAAAGCCGCATGAGATAGTGTGGGTCGGACTTTAGTCCGACGAGGGCTATTCAAAATTCTGTCGGACTAAAGTCCGACCCACAAAAAAGGGGGCTTTCAGCCCCCTTTTCATTTGCGCGGTGGACGCAGTGCAAAGATCACGACTGCGACCAGCACGACCAGAATGAATAATTCGACGAACATCCGGCACTCCTGAAATCGGTTGACGACGGCCATTCTACGTTGAGTTGCATCCGGCCGGTTTCCCGTCTGCGGTACAATTCGACGCCGCCGTTCTGCGCGGTACATCCTACTGCATGGAGAATTCCAGATGAACCGCTGCATCCTGTTGCTGATCACTCTTTTCATGCCTGTACTGGCGCACGCGGCGGGCGATGGCGCGCGGCTGGATCTGACCGGACAATGGGTGGGCATGACCGCGTTGCTGCTGTTCTTTATTGCCTACCTCGCGGTGATGGCGGAAGAATTCACTCACCTGCGCAAGTCCAAGCCGGTGATGCTGGCGGCAGGCATCATCTGGGGGCTGATCGCGTGGTATTACCAAGGGCACGACATCCCGCATGTGGTGGAGACGGCACTGCGCCACAATCTGGAGGAATATGCCGAGCTGATGCTGTTCCTGATCGTGGCGATGACCTACATCAACGCGATGGATGAGCGTAATGTATTCGAGGCGCTGCGCTCCTGGCTGATCCGCAAGGGCTTCAGCTACCGCGCCCTGTTCTGGGTCACCGGCGTGCTGGCGTTCTTCATTTCCGCCGTTGCCGACAATCTGACCACCGCCTTGCTGATGGGGGCGGTGGTGTTGGCTGTGGGCAAGGACAACCCGAAATTCGTGGTGCTGGCCTTGATCAATCTGGTCGTCGCCGCCAACGCAGGCGGTGCCTTCTCGCCGTTCGGCGACATCACCACGCTGATGGTGTGGCAGAAGAACATCGTGGCCAGCAATGGCCCGATCGGCTTCTGGACGTTCTTCCATCTTTTTTTGCCGTCGCTCATGAACTGGCTGATTCCGGCAGCGATCATGCATGGGTTCCTGCCCCGGGCCAAGCCCGGAAGCGGCGGCAAGATGGTCGAGATGAAGCGCGGCGCGCTGGTCATCGCCGCGCTGTTCCTGTGCACCATCGCGCTGGCGGTGAGTTTCCACAGCGTGCTCGAATTGCCGCCAGTGATCGGCATGCTCACCGGCATGGCAATCCTCAAGTTCTATGCGTTCTTTTTGCGCAAATCCACAAGTGGTCGCGCGCAGAAGGGGGTCGGCGAGATCGGCAGTCCGGCGGCCTTCGATATCTATCGCGAAGTGGCGCGCAGCGAATGGGATACGTTGTTCTTTTTCTACGGCGTGGTGATGTGCGTCGGGGGGCTTGGGTTCATCGGCTACCTCGGCCTGGTCTCGCAAGTGATCTACGGCGACTGGGGGGCGACCAACGCCAACATCGCGATTGGCCTGATCTCGGCGGTGGTGGATAACATTCCTGTCATGTTTGCGGTGCTTACCATGCAGCCGGATATGTCCATCGGCCAATGGCTGCTGGTCACGATGACCGCCGGGGTCGGCGGCTCGCTGTTGTCCATCGGCTCGGCGGCGGGGGTGGCGCTGATGGGGCAGGCGCGCGGCACCTATACGTTCTTCGCCCACCTCAAATGGACGCCGGTCATCGCGCTCGGCTACGCCGGCAGCATCGCCACCCATCTTATCTTCAATCACGCCCTGTTCTGATTTTCCCTCGAAGCTGGGGGCATCTGACCGACGCTGGTTGGAAAACGAAAAACCGGAACAGGAATACCCGGCTATTCAACCTATCCTTGCAACAAATTGCACGATGCGTCGTACGGCCTCCAGCGTCTCGTCGAGACCGGCCACCAATGCCATTCGGATGAAATTTGCACCGGGGTTGATCCCGTGCGCTTCCCGGGCGAGGAAGCTGCCCGGCAAAACGGATACGTTGTAGTCTCGGTAGAGGTGTTGCGCGAAGAGGGGATCGGCGATGGGGGTGCGTGCCCAAAGATAAAAGCCGGCATCGGGTTGTGTTACGGGCAATATCGGCGCGAGCAGTTGGATGGCTTGATCGAATTTTTGCGCGTACAGCCGGCGGTTTTCCGCCACGTGCGCTTCGTCGTTCCAGGCCGCAATGGTCGCGGCCTGGATCGCGGGATTCATCGCGCAGCCGTGATAGGTGCGATACAGGGCGAACCGTTCCAGTATTTTCGCATCTCCCGCGACGAAGCCGGAACGCATACCGGGTACGTTGGAACGTTTTGACAGACTGGAGAACACCACCAGATTCTGGTAATCGTGGCGACCGAGCTGGCGTGCAGCTTGCAATGCGCCCAGCGGCTTGTTTTCGCCAAAATAGATTTCGGAATAGCACTCGTCCGCCGCGATGATAAAGCCGTAGCGGTCGCTCATTTCGAACAAAAGTTTCCATTCGGTCTGCGTCATTACGCGCCCGGTCGGGTTGCCAGGCGAGCAGACATAGACCAGTTGCGCGCGTTGCCAGATGGCCGGCGGCAACTGTGCAAAATTCAGTGCGTAATTGTCTGCGGGGTCGGCGTTCAAAAAATGCGGCGTCGCACCGGCGAGGTATGCCGCACCTTCGTAAATTTGATAGAAGGGGTTGGGGCAGACCACGACCGGGTCGGGTCGGCCGCGGTCAACCACGGCCTGGGCAAAAGCAAACAATGCCTCGCGGCTGCCGTTCACCGGCAGAACCTGGCTTTGGGCATCCGGTACGGGGATGCCGTAGCGGCGCGCCAACCAGCCCGCGATGGCGTTGCGCAACGCGGGGCTGCCGATCGTTGTGGGATAATGGGCAAGGCCATCCAGCCCCGCGCTCAATGCGTCGCGGATGAACGCGGGCGTCGCATGTTTCGGTTCCCCGATATGCAGGCTGATCGGCGGGTACGCGGTGTTGGTGCCAACTTCGCCGAGCAATCTGGCGAGTTTTTGAAACGGGTAGGGTTGAAGCTTCTCCAGGTCTGGATTCATCTGCAAACTCGCGTTGCGAAAGAGCGGGCATTATAAGGGTCGGCCAATTGCCTACAAAACGAAATGTATTGCCGGTCGCGGGTGTATTGAGTGGGGCGCTGGTGTGGGGCTTGATCTGGTATCCCTATCGCGCACTCCAGGATGCCGGCATCTCCGGCGTGACGGCGACTTTCCTGACCTACTTGCTGGCACTGTTGTGCGGCGCTTTTGTGTTGCCGCGCGTTTGGCGCGAACGCGCAACCCTGGGGGGCTGGGCGTTGCTGTTGGTATTCAGTGCCGGATGGGCCAACCTGGGCTATGTGCTGGGGATGTTGCAGGGCGAGGTGATGCGGGTGCTGTTGTTGTTTTACCTTGCGCCAGTCTGGACAATCCTGTTCTCGTACTGGCTGCTGGGTGAGCGGCTCAATCGTTATGGCTATGCCATCGTTGCGCTGTCCTTGGGCGGCGCATTCATCATGCTGTGGCGACCGGGATTCGGTTTTCCGTTGCCACAAGGTCCGGCTGAATGGCTGGGGCTGTCCGCCGGCATGGGCTTTGCGTTGTCGAACGTCGTTTCGCGCCGTGCCGGACACCTCTCGGTCGAAGTGAAATCATTTAGTCTGTGGATCGGAACGGTTGCACTGACCGCGCCATTTTTAGGGTGGCAAGGTGGGATGCCGGCTCAGGTTGCCACGCTCACCGCCGGGTCGTGGCTGTTGCTGGCACTGATGGGCGTGGTGCTGTGCGCGACCAGTTTTGCCGTGCAATACGGGGTCACGCGCTTGCCTGCCAATCGTGCCATCGTGCTGTTTCTGTCGGAGTTGGTGTTCGCCGCCATTTCATCCAGCCTGCTGGCACAGGAGGTGCTGGAAATTCGAGACTGGCTGGGGGCGGTATTGATCGTTGCCGCGAGTCTGTTGTCGGGACATCTTTACCGCCCTGCGGAGTAGAACAAGCCGGTCTTCAGACGTGGGGCCGGGACGCGGCTGCAGGGGGCGTTCCTCTGTCGATCTTTCATTAAGCTGTACCCATGCTTGATGGGAATCTTCAGAAATTTACCTGTACTGGATGAAGCGCAAGGAGCTGGTGTAGTGTTGCACGCTATCTGGAACTTATGCCAAGGTGCGGGAAGCCCTTGTGGGTCGGGTTTTAACCCGACATGTCGGACTGAAGTCCGACCCACAAAGGTTTGCAATAAGTATCGTTAAGAGTGCAGCACTACACCAGGTGTACCCAAGCGTGCACTGCGTTGGTGTGCCCGCATGAAGCATTGTTTAGTCGCCAAAGGGGGGGTGATACAATCCACGGCGAGAATTCAAGCTTGGTCTGGATTCCCGCATATACTTCAACACGGTGGTATCGATGAACACTTTCCTGTTTGCACCCCGGTGCGCCCATCATCAATGACAATGACGAACGCCGTGTCCAGTGATTCTTCTGCGCTGCGCATCATTCCGGTCAGTGGTAATGCCGATCTGGAGCGTTTTATTGACGTTCAGAATAACGTCCTAAAATCGGATCCGGTCTGGATTTCGCCGCTGCGGGTCGAGCGCCGCATGCATCTTTCAGCGAAGCACAATCCGTATTTTCAGCACGCCCGCTGGCAAGCGTGGATCGCCGTCCGCGGCAACCTGACCGTGGGCCGCATCAGTGCCCAGGTGGACGCGCTGCATCTGGAGCGCTATGCCGATGCGACCGGTTTTTTCGGGATGCTGGATGCCGAAGATCGCGCCGAGACGTTTGCCGCGCTGGTTGCCACGGCGGAACAGTGGTTGCGCGCCCAGGGGATGCGGCGCGTGCGCGGCCCGTTCAGCCTGTCGATCAACGAAGAAACGGGACTGCTGGTCGAAGGGTTCGACACCCCACCGGTATTCATGATGGGGCATGCCAGGCCGTATTACCGCGATCATCTTGAAGCCTGCGGTTACCGCAAGGCCAAGGATGTGCTGGCTTACATGGTGGCGCCGAATTTTGCAGCGCCTGCGGTCATGCAGCGCCTGGTCAGCATCCATTCGGAGCGCATCCGGATTCGTCCGATCGATCTGAAGAACTTTGCGCGCGAGATCGCGCTGTTGCGCGACATATTCAACGATTCCTGGTCGGAAAACTGGGGGTTTGTGCCGTTCACTGCGGCCGAGTTTGATGCGCTGGGGCAGAACCTGCGTTTTCTGGTTGCCCGCGACTTGATCCAGATCGCCGAAGTGGACGGCGAGGCGGCCGCTTTCATTGTGGGGCTGCCCAATATCAACGAGGCCATCCGTGATCTCGGCGGCCGCCTGTTGCCCTTCGGCTGGCTCAAGCTCCTGTGGCGCCTGAAAGTGCGTTTCCCCGGTACCGCCCGGGTTCCCCTGATGGGAGTCAGGCGCAAATTTCAACGCACCCGTCTTGGCTCCGCCCTGGCTTTTCTGGTCATTGATGCGGTGCGCGTACCCTTACACCGCCATGGCGCGAAACAAATCGAACTGTCCTGGATTCTGGAGGACAACATCGGCATGTGTCATATCATCGAGTCGATCGGCGGGATTGCCTACAAGCGCTATCGCGTTTTCGAGCGGGAGTTGGACGCCGATTGACGCGCGGATTAGGGAGCCTGGTGGGTTTCGCCGGTTGTGTCCAACCAGCTTCCGCCCAGCGCCTTGATCAGGGTCACACTGGTGACCAAGCGGCGGCTCAACAGGTCCAGCGCGACACGTTCACTTTCAGTGGCCGAGGTGTGGACATCCACCACCGCCAAAAAATCGAGGATGCCTGCCTGGTATTGATTGTCGCTGATGCGCGCCGCTTCACGTACCGCACTGACGGCATCGTGCTGCGCGCCGGCTGCCGTTTCAAGAATCCGCTGCGCGGCCAGGTTGTCTTCAACTTCGCGCAGGGCGTTGAAAACCGTCTGCCGGTAATTGGCAACGGCTTCGTCATATGCAGCCGAGGCTTGCATGCGCCGCGCCTGCGGCGCTTCGCCGGCATACACCGGTGCCGCCACTTCTGCGCCGCCCAGAAGCCCTTTGCCAATGCTCACCCCGGCAAAGAGATTGAGCGATGGGTAACCGGTGGCTTCGGCGGCACCGATTTGCGCACTGGCGGCGGCCATCCTGCGCTCGGTGGCTTGAATATCGGGACGCCGTTGCAGCAATTCTGCGGGCAGGGTGGGCGGCAACTCGGGTACTTCGGCAGCCAGCGCCGTCTCCGTGAGCGAAAAGTCTGCCGGTGCTTTGCCGACGAGTAATGCAATCGCATGCTCAAGCTGGGCGCGGGCCAGGCGCGCATCCTGGAGTTTGACTTGAGTGTTGCCGAGTTGCGCCTGGGCCTGGCTGACCTGGCTGCGATCCAGGATTCCCGCCGCGTATTGGTTATGGACAATCTGCACGCCGCGCGTGTGCAAAGCGAGCAGGTCCTGCAGCAGGTGAATCTCCGCGTCGCGCGCGCGCAGCAGAAAATAGTCCTGCGCCAATTGTGCCTGGAACGACAGTTTTGCCGCAGCGAAATCGGCGGCACTGGCTTCGGCAGATGCGCCGTTGGCTTCGATGGTGCGCCGGATGCGCCCCCACAAATCGATTTCCCAATTGGCGATCAGCCCCAGGTCATTGGTACCGCCGGCGGTGACGGTGGGGACCTGTTGCGAGCGTGCCAGACCGGTCAGCGCGCGGGCTTGCCGCACGCGCGCTTCGGCGGCCTGCAACGACGGGTTTTGCATCTCGATCTGTTCCAGCAGGCCGTCGAGTTCGCGATCATTGTAAATTTTCCACCAGCGCCCCTCTGCCGGTACGGCGCGCAATGCCCCCGGCTGCGAGAACGTGTGTTCCTTGTAGGCCGGAGGGAGGTTGAGGGGGGGGCGCACATAGTCGGGGCCGACCGTGCAGGCGGCGTTGACCAACGCCAGGCCGGTCAGCAACAGCGTGCGCGAGATGGGATATTTGAGCAGGGATGTCATTGGGTCGAGTCTGCCATGAAAGGGGATGCGGTGCCTAGCGCATGCCGCGACCGGCGACGGAACAGCGTACTGAGCCACCGGCTGACGCGGTCGAGATAAAGATAAACCACGGGGGTGGTGTAAAGCGTCAGCAACTGGCTGGCCACCAGACCGCCGCCGATGGCGATGCCCAGCGGCTGGCGCATCTCGGCGCCGTCGCCGCTGCCCAATGCCAGCGGAATCGCCGCTAGCAGCGCGGCCAGCGTGGTCATCAGAATCGGGCGAAAACGCAGCAAAGATGCGTGGAAAATCGCGTCGCGGGGAGCGGCGGCCGAATTGCGTTGGGTCTCGAGCGCGACGTCGATCATCATGATTGCATTCTTCATGACGATGCCGATCAGCATGAAGATGCCAATCAGGGCGATGACACTGAAGTCGGTCTGGAACACGATCAGCGCCAGCAAGGCACCGACCCCGGCAGAGGGCAGGGTCGAGAGGATGGTCAGCGGGTGCACAAAACTTTCGTACAGGATGCCGAGCACGATGTACAGCGTCAGCACGGCGGCCAGGATGAGCGCGGGCTGGCTGTCAAGCACTTCCCGGAAGGCGCGGGCCGAGCCCTGAAAGGCGCCGCGTATCGTGCTGGGAACCGCGATATTGCGCATGGCGTTTTCAATGGCCTGCGTCGCTTGCGACAACGAAACGCCGCGGGGCAGATTGAACGAAATGGTGGAGGCGGCAAGCATGGAATGGTGGTTGACGCCGAGTGAGGTTTCGGTTTGTTGATGGCGGGCCAGCATCGACAGCGGCACTTGCCGTCCCTGTGCATCACTGACCGCAAGAGGGTCAAGCGCGGCCGGCGACTGCGCGTACTCGGGGGCGACTCCCATCACCACCTGGTATTGGTTCATCGGCAGGTAGCGGGTCGAGACGGGCCGCTGGGTAAAAGCGTCGTTGAGTACAGCATCGATCTCCCGCAGGCTGACGCCGAGACGGGCCGCGGTGTCGCGATCGATATCCAGCGTCGTTTGCAGCCCCTTGCTTTGGGTGTCGGTGTTGACATCCATCAGTTGCGGCACGTGCGCCAGCGCCTGGCGAATTCTGGGTTCCCAGCGTTGCAGCAGTTCGAGATCGTCCGCCTGGATCGTGTATTCGTAGGAGGAGCGGCTCTGGCGGCCACCCACCCGGATGTCCTGCACCGGATTCAGAAAGACACTGACGCCGGCTTCCCGGGCAAGGCGGGTGTTCAGGCGGGCGACGACCTGCTCCGCGCTATCGGTGCGTTGCGCCAGCGGTTTGAGCATGACGAACAGCGATCCGGTGTTGCGCGGGCCGCCGCCGGTATAACCCATCGCATTTTCGACCGCGCGGTCGGCACGCACGATGTTGACGACGTCCTCCAGTTTTTTTCGCATGATCTGGAAAGAAGCGCTCTGATCCCCTTGAATACCGCCGGTCAGTTGGCCGGTGTCCTGGGGCGGGAAGAAACTCTTGGGGATGATGACGTACAGATAGAGGTTGAGACCGATGGTGGCGAGCAGGATGAACAGTGCGAGCGGCGCATGATGGAGGGTCCAGTCCAGACTGCGCGCATAGCGCTGCGACAGGGCGGCAAACGCATTTTCACTCCAGGCGTGGAAACGGCCGGTGCGGGGATGGTGACCGGCCGGTTTGAGCAGGCGCGCGCACAGCATGGGCGCGGTGGTCAGCGCCACCAGCAACGAAATCAGAATCGCGATGGTCAGGGTCACGGCAAACTCGCGAACGAACAAGCCGACGTAGCCGCCCATGAACAGCATCGGAATGAACACGGCGATCAGCACCAGCGTCATGCTCAACACCGTGGAGCCGACTTCCCGTGCGCCAATCAGTGCGGCGGCGAACGGCGGTGTGCCGTTTTCAACATGGCGTGAAATGTTTTCGAGCACCACGATGGTGTCGTCAACCACGAAGCCGACCGCGATGGTGAGCGCCATCAGCGACAGGGTATCGAGGCTGTAATCAAGCAAATACATAAAGGCGAACGTGCCGATCAGCGAAACCGGCACTGCGATGGCGGGAATGAGGGCGGCGCGGACATTGCGCAGGAATAGCAGCACGACCAAGGCGACCAGCACCACGGCCAGGACCAGGGTGTGCCCGGCGTCGAGGAGGGAGGCGCGAATGGTGCTGGTGCGTTCCATGACGGTGGTCAGATCAATGGCCGCCGGGATTGCTGCATGTAACGCGGGCAGGGCATGCCGGATGCGTTCCACGGTTTCAATGATATTGGCACCGGCTTCCCGCCGAATAATGACCAGCACCGCAGGCTTGCCATTGGTTCGGCCGGCAGTGCGGACGTTTTCCACCGAGTCAATGACGTCGGCGACCGCGTTGAGTTGCACCGCCGTACCGCTGCGGCTGTATTTCACGAACAGCGGCAGGTACTCGGCCGCGTCGCGTGCCTGGCCGTTGCTGGAGATCTGCCAGCGTCGCGTGCCATCGTCGAGCATCCCATGGGGACGATTCGAGTTGGCCGCCGCGATCGCTGTGCGCACTTGCTCGAACCCGATGTCGTATTGGCGCATGGCTTGCGGATTGAGTTCGACGCGCACGGCCGGCAATGCACTGCCGCCGATCTCGATTTCGCCAACGCCTGTGAGGCGTGACAGTTTTTGCGAAATGATGGTTGAGGCGGCATCGTAGATCTGGCCCTGGCTCAGGGTGTCCGAAGTGAGGCTTAAAATCACGATCGGCGCATCGCCCGGATTCACTTTGCGATAGCTTGGGGTGGTCGGCAGCCCGGCGGGTAGCAGCGTGCGTGCCGAATTCAATGCCGCCTGCACGTCGCGTGCCGCACCGTTGATGTCGCGGTCGAGATCGAATTGCAGCACGATTCGGGTCGCGCCAAGCGCGCTGCTTGAAGTCATTTCGGTGATCCCGGCGATGCGGGCCAGCGAGCGTTCGAGCGGCGTGGTCACTGCGGCCGCCATGGTTTCCGGACTGGCGCCCGGCAAGGAAGCGGTCACCTTGATCGTCGGGATATCCACCCGGGGCAATGGCGCAATCGATAACAGGCGCAGGGCGGACGCGCCCAGCAGGACCAGCCCGAGCGTAAGCAGCGTGGTGGCGACAGGACGGGCGATGAACGGTGCGCTGAAATTCATGGGGCCCCTTCAGCTCGTTTCTTCGCCGTTCTGGGTCACCGGTTGCACCGCATTCGACCGATGCGGCGGGTGTGCCAGGCGGTCAAAGGCCAGATAGACCACCGGTGTGGTGAACAAGGTCAGCATCTGGCTGACAATCAGCCCGCCCACCAGCGTAATGCCCAAGGGGTGGCGCAGTTCGGAACCCATGCCCCAACTGAACATGAGAGGCAGCGCGGCCAATAGCGCCGCCAGCGTGGTCATCAGGATCGGGCGGAAACGCAACAGGCACGCCTGGAAGATGGCCGCGCGAGGCGGCATTCCCTGCTCGCGTTGCGCATCAAGCGCGAAATCAATCATCATGATCGCGTTCTTCATGACAATGCCAATCAGGAGAATGATGCCAATGACCGAAATCACATTGAGGTCATTGCCGGCAAGCATCAGCGCCAGCAGCGCGCCCACGCCGGCCGAAGGCAGGGTGGATAGAATCGTGAGCGGGTGAATATAACTCTCGTAGAGCACCCCCAGCACGATGTAAACCGTGATGATTGCGGCCAGGATCAAGGCCAGTTGGCTGGTTAGCGAGGCGCGAAAGGCGAGTGCCGACCCCTTGAATTTGAGTTCCACTGCCGGGGGCAATCCAATCTCGTGCCGGGCACGCTCGATCACGTCAACCGCCTCGCCGAGGGAGACGCCCGGGGCGAGGTTGAACGAAATCATGGCCGCCGGAAACTGGCCGATGCGGGTCAGCAGCAGCGGTGCCGTGCGCTCACTGATCTGCGCGATTGACGCCAGAGGAATTTGCATCGGCGGGGACGCCGTGCTTCCATTGGACGCGCCAATGTAGATATTGTCGAGGTCGGCCAGGCTGCGGCGAAATTCGGGCGCGACTTCGATGATGACGCTTTGTTGCCGGGTTGGGGTGAACAGGGTGGCGACCTGGCGCTGGCCGAACGCGCTGTACAAGGCATCGTCCACCGCCTGCGGCGTGACCCCCAGTCGGCTGGCGCGCGCGCGGTCCATGTCAACGTGCGCCTGCAGCCCGCCTTCCTGCTGGTCGCTGGCCACATCAGCCAGCCTGGGTTCATCGCGCAGGCGCTGCATCAGGCGCGGCAGCCATTCGCGCAGCAAGCCGGTGTCGGCTGATTCGAGCGAGAGCTGAAATTGCGTGCGACTGATCTGATCTTCGACTGTGAGATCCTGCACCGGCTGCATAAATAATTCGATGCCATCGATGCTGGCAAGCTCGGTCTGCAAGCGGCGCATCACCTCGTCGGCGCGGGCATCGCGTTGGGCCAGGGGTTTCAGGTTGATCAGGAAGCGCCCGCTGTTGAGGGTGGGGTTGTTGCCGTCCACACCGATGAAAGAGGACAGACTCTGCACTGCGGGATCGCGCAGGATGACGCGCCCGATGGCCTGTTGGCGTTCGGCCATGGCGCCAAAAGAAATAGAGGCGGGTGCCTGTGAGATCCCCTGAATCGCACCGGTATCCTGGATCGGGAAGAAGCCTTTGGGGACGATCAGGTACAAGCCAATCGTCAACACCAGCGTTGCCAGCGCGACCAGCAAAGTCTGGCTGCGGCGATCAAGGACCCACTCGAGTATTTGGCCATAGCGGGCAATGAGGCGATCCAGCCAGGCACCACTGGCGCGGAACCAGCGACCCTGCTGATCCTCTGGAACAGGGCGCAGAAGGCGCGCGCACAGCATGGGGGTCAGCGTCAGCGAAACCAGTGCCGAAATCAGAATGGCAATCGCCAGGGTGATGGCAAACTCGCGGAACAGGCGGCCCGCCACATCACCCATGAAGAGCAGGGGAATCAACACCGCAATCAATGACAGCGTCAGCGAGACGATGGTAAAGCCGATCTGGCGCGCGCCTTTGAGCGCCGCCTCCAGAGGGGTTTCGCCGGCCTCGATGTGGCGCATGATGTTTTCGATCATCACGATCGCATCGTCCACCACGAATCCGGTGGCGATGATGAGCGCCATCAGGGTGAGATTGTTGATCGAGAAACCCGCGAGATACATGACGGCAAACGTGCCGATGAGCGACAGCGGCACCGCCACGGCCGGAATGAGAGTCGCCGATACGTTGCGCAGAAACAGGAAGATGACCATCACCACCAGCGCCACCGCGAGCAGCAACTCGAACTGTACATCATGCACCGAGGTGCGAATGGTCTCGGTGCGGTCAGTCAGTATCGCCACGTCCACCGCCGGCGGGAGTGTCGCTTCCAGTTGCGGCAATAGCCGCTTGATCCGATCGACCACTTCGATGACATTGGCACCGGGCTGGCGCTGGATGTTGACGATGAGTGCGGGCGATTCGTTGGCCCATGCGGCGAGATATGCATTTTCGACGCCCTCAGCGACGTTGGCTACATCGGCCAAACGCACCGGCGCCCCGTTGCGATACGCGACAATGATGCGCCGGAATTCGTCGGCCGATTTAAGCTGGTCGTTGGCGTTGAGCGTGGATGCCAGCGCAGGCCCGTCGAAACCGCCCTTGGCCTGATTGGCATTGGCAGTGTGGATGGCGCCACGCAGGTCGTCGAGCGAAAGCTGGTAGGCGGCGAGAATCTTTGGATTGGCCTGAACCCGAATGGCCGGGCGTTGCCCGCCGCTGACACTGACCAGTCCCACCCCGGAGAGTTGGGAAAGTTTTGCCGTCAAGCGGGTTTCGGCCAATTGTTGCAGCTGCGACAACGGCAAGGTTTTTGACGTCAATGCGAGCGTGATGATGGGCGTGTCTGCCGGGTTGATCTTGCTGTAAACCGGGAGTTGGGGCAGGTCCGGCGGCAGCATATTGAGGGCGGCGTTGAGGGCGGCCTGCACGTCTTGTTCGGCCACATCGAGCGGCAGATCCAGACTGAATTGCAGGGTGATGATCGACGCGCCGCCGGAACTGGTCGACGTCATCTGGTTGAGGCCCGGCATGCGGCTGAATTGCCGTTCAAGGGGTGCGGTGAGGGTGGCGGTGACCACTTCCGGACTGGCGCCGGGGTAGAGGGTGACCACCTGAATGGTCGGGTAATCGAACTTGGGCAGCGCCGATAAAGGCAGCAGCCGGTAAGCGAATATGCCCAGCAGCAGAATCGCGACCATCAGCAACGAGGTCGCCACAGGGCGGAGAATGAAGGGGCGCGAAAGATTCATGAGCGTGGGATGGGCGGGCAGTGCGCGGGTCGGCCCATTCAGGGGTTGCTTTTGTCCGGTATGGCAGGGGCGGCGGTACTGTCGCGTTTGATCTGTTCAACCGGGGCGCCGTCGCGCAGCCGGTCTGCGCCCTCGACCACAATCATTGCACCCGCGCTGATACCGTCCTCGATGACTGTGGTGTCACCTTGCGCCGGCCCGATTTTTACGGGGGTGACGGCGACGGTCTGATCCGCTTTAACGACATAAACAAACGTTCCTGACACGCCGTGCTGGATGGCCGCCGTCGGAACCTGGATGGCCTTGGGGCGCGTGTCAATCAGCATTTTGACGTTGACGAACTGATTGGGGAAAAGCGTGCTTTCACTATTTTTGAATTCGGCTTTGAGCTTGATGGTTCCGGTGCTGGGATCAATCTGATTATCCACTGCCCGCAACCGGCCTTGACCGAGCTTTTCCTTTCCGCTGCGATCATAGACATCGACGGTGATGGTTTTGCCCCCACGCATTCGTTGCAGCACGCGCGGCAGGGCATCTTCCTGGATCGGGAAAACAACCCCGATGGGTTGCAATTGCGTGATCGAAGTGATGCCGTTGGCATCCGATGGATGCACCACATTGCCCGGGCTTGCCTGACGCAGGCCCACACGGCCACTGATCGGTGCACTGATCCGGGTATAGGCGAGCTGACGTTGCGCGTTTTCAAACGCAGCCTGTTCCGCCTGCGCTGTCGCCTCGTATTGGCGCACCAGGGATTCCTGGGTATCGACCTGCTGCCGGGAAATGGAATTCTGTGCCAGCAAGGTACGATAGCGTTCCAGCGTGGCGCGTGCAGTTTCGAGCAGGGCCTGGGCGCGATTCAACTGCATCTGGGCGAGCGTGTTTTGCACTTCAAACGGTTGGGAGTCGATCTGCGCCAGGATCTGGCCGGTCTTGACCATGGTGCCTTCTTCGAAGGCGATACTGACCAGATAGCCTTCCACCCGGCTGCGAACGACCGTCGCATTGAGCGGCGTCACGGTGCCGAGCGCATCCTGGTAGATTTTGAAGGGGCCGCTGCGCGCTGGCACGGCGATAACAGGCACTGCCTGTGCAGCATCAGCGCCCCCCGTTTTTTTTGCATCCTGGGCGGAGGTTGAGCCGGTGTACCACGCCGCACCCAGGAGGGATAGTAGCCCGACAACGAATACCGGAACCATCTGGCGCCGGTGCCGCAGGAGTAACGAAATTTTCATGAATACCGTGGGTTTTTGGGTCGGGTCTGGTGTCATAGATAGATTAGTGCGGCTGAACGGTTGAAGTAAAGCGGCTCTCGATAAAATTGATCTTCCGGGCGTGTTCTGGAGTTGCAAGGGGAGTTCCGGCCACTGCCTTCCTGAATATATATGGGTCGCGAGCCCCTCCCGTACCCGTAAATTACCACCCGTTCCTTCAGTTCATTGGCGCGCCAACCCAAAACAACATCGCTCGTGTCAGGCTGGGCGCGGAAAATCGCACTATACCAACATGCGGGGTAAAAAAGCGCGTCGATTCTGCCCTGCTACAGGCGTTCGTGAGAATTGCGCGCGTTTGCGGTGGCCTGACCGGAAGCGGTGTCGGCGTATTTCTGCCGAGTTGCCCGCACGAGCTTTGTGCGCTTGGGTTTGCGACTTGCTCCCGGGGACATTATAATTCCAAAGCCCGAAATTGGGCGTTGTGACCATTCGGCATCAAAATGGTTTTGAAGGTGAATTTTTTTCCGGGTGCGGGGCGTTTTTTTGCAGTTTGCCACCGATCGGCTTTGAAATTTTCAGCGCACTGCAAGATTGCGAAAAAATGCCAGAGCGTGTTTGACGCTTCGCAACACGAGTTCCAATTGACAATTGAGGGCTTTGGGTACGGGAATCTTTTTTGGCAGCACCTTCATCGGGATGGCGTTCGGGAGTATGGTGGCACCATTTGGAATTGCGGGCGGGTTGGTTCGACTCATGCGTCGACGGTATAGGGGAATGTAAATTGAATCAGAAGGCTGATGTTAAAGGCGCTGTGTTGCCAACGCCGATAGAGAGCTCATTGCCGTTGAGAGGCGCGGATTTTGCCACCCTGGCAGATGCGCTCGACTATGCGGCCCAAGGTAAAACCGGGGCGAATTTTTATTCCGGCGGGGGCAAGTTGACCGCGGTCCTCCCCTATCGCGAACTTCGTCTGCAGGCGATTACCCTGGCGCGGCGTCTGTGCTCCCTGCATCTGGAGCGGGGCGCGCGGGTTGCGATTGTCGCGGAGACGAGTCCTGACTTTGTGCGGTTCTTTTTTGCCTGCCAATATGCCGGCCTGGTTCCGGTGGCGTTGCCGGCGGTGGTTAATCTGGGCGGACACGCAGCCTACGTCAGCAAGTTGCGTGGGCTTTTGCAGGGGGCGGGCGCTTCTGTCGCAATGGCATCGAACCAATTGGCGCGTTTTCTGATTGAGGCAGCCGAAGGGGTTGGCCTCATTTTTGTTGGTACGCCGGACGAATTCGATGAATTGCCGGAGCTGGATGTGGTGTTGCAGCCCAGTGGTCCGAACGAAACGGCTTACCTGCAATTCACGTCCGGCAGTACCGGCTTCCCCCGGGGGGTGGTGATCACGCAGCAGACGGTCATGGCCAACCTGGTTGGGGTGGCGCAACAAGGGGTCATGATGCGTGCGGATGATCGCTGTGCATCCTGGCTGCCGTTCTATCACGACATGGGGCTGGTTGGCTGTCTGTTGGTCCTGGTCGCCACCCAGCGTTCGGTTGATTATATCGATACTCGAGATTTTGCCATGCGCCCCCGGCGCTGGCTGGAATTGATGAGCGCGAACCGGGCAACGATTGCGTTCAGCCCGCCGTTTGGTTACGAGCTGTGCGCGCGCCGGATTCGCCCGGAAGATGTGGCCCGTTACGACCTTTCCTCCTGGCGCGTTGCCGGGATCGGTGCGGAGCCGATTCGCGCCGAAGTGCTGGAGCGTTTTGCCAATCTGCTCATTCCGGCCGGTTTTGATCCGCTGGCTTTCGTCCCCAGTTATGGTATGGCGGAAGCAACGGTGGCCATCAGTTTCGCCCCGTTGCGGCAAGGCGTTGTAGTTGACTGGATCGATTCCGATGCACTTGCGGATAATTTGCGTGCCGTTCCTGTGCCCGTTGGCATGGGCAGCGCTTTTGTGCGTTGCGGCGTGGCGTTGGCCGGGCATGAGGTTGAGATCCGTGACGAGCAGGATCGGGTCGTGCCTGATCTGTGTGTCGGTCGGATCAAAGTCCGAGGTCCGAGCGTGATGTCGGGCTACTTCCGGTTACCCGAACAAACCCGGCTCGCGCTTTCTCCGGACGGCTGGCTCGATACTGGAGATATCGGGTATCTGGTTGACGGCAACATTGTCGTGACGGGACGCCACAAGGATATGCTGATCATTAACGGACGCAACATTTGGCCACAGGACATCGAGCTTATCGTGGAGCGGCAGCCGGAGCTGCGCTCGTTGGATGCATCGGCCTTTTCGATCGTGAACGACGGCGTCGAGGAAGCGGTCGTTGTGGTTCAATGCAACATAACCGAGGAGAAGGAATTGCTGCTGCTGACCCGGCGCCTGCATCGTGAGATTCACGAGGAGCTGGGGATTAGTTGCGCCGTCGAGTTTGTTCCGCGCCACACCTTGCCGCGCACTTCTTCCGGGAAGCTTTCGCGCTCTGCAACACGAATCGATTATTTGCGGCGGCGCGAGCAGGGGGCGGTCGGCAATGCAGGCGCTTCGGCGGGGTCGGCCCTGCGAAATTCTGCATCAGGTGCCGGTGTTTGAGCATTCCTGCCGTGCTTGCACTGACGGGTGCGACTGGATTCGTGGGGCGATCCATCCTTTTTCGCCTGAATGCAGCGGGATGGCGGGTGCGTGCGCTATATCGGCCGCGAAACGGGCGAACCCCACCCGAGTTGCCCGGGGTTGAATGGCTTCCGGGTGATCTTGACGATGACGCGGCCTTGAATGCGCTGGTGGCGGACACGCATGCCGTGATTCATTGCGCGGGCGTCGTGCGCGGTGCCAGCCGGGCCGATTTCGACCGCGTCAATGAGCGTGGCACCCTGCGCATCGCCCAGGCTGCGGCGCGCCAGACCCAATCCCCGCGGTTTCTCCTGATATCTTCGTTGGCTGCTCGTGCGCCGGAGTTGTCGCACTATGCCGGGAGCAAGTGGCGCGGTGAATGTGCGCTTAAATCGGTTGCTGAAAATTTGCGTTGGACCGTGATACGCCCCCCCGCAGTGTTCGGGCCGGGAGACCGTGAATTGCTTCCGCTCTTCCGCAGTATCGCGCGCGGCTATGCGCCGATTCCTGCGGGCGCGGGACGGCGTTTCTCCATGATATACGTGGAGGATTTGGCGGGCGCTGTGCTAGAATGGCTCAAAGCAGATGCCGGGTACGGTGGGGTTTTTGAGGTCGATGATGGCTGTGTCGGGGGATACGACTGGGGTATGGTGTTGGACATTGCGGGGCGAGTCTTGCACAGCGGCGCTCCGGTGCGTCGAATACCGATTCCTGTGGCACTCCTGAATCTGGTCGCGTATATGAATCTTGCTTCGTCCAGGCTGTTGGGGTATGCCCCGATGCTGACGCCCGGGAAGGTGAAGGAAATCACGCATGCTGACTGGGTGAGCGACAGTGAAGAATTTATGCGCATCGTGGGCTGGCAGCCCGCCTTCAGACTTGAGCAGGGATTGGCTTCCACCTTCGAAAAAACAGAATACAGCAGGGTAACAAGGAGTTAACAATGGAATACCAGAGAGTTCTCGCCCAACTTTACGAAGAGTTGGCGTCTTTCACGCATGGCCGCGTTAAAGTTGAGGAAAATACTGAATTGGTCGGCGAGCTGGATTTGGATTCGCTGCAACTGATGAATTTGTTGTTGTTTGTGGAGGATCGTTTTGATATCTCCATTCCGGTCAGCATTCTTCCGGATGTGAAAACAGTGCGGGATCTTGCGATCCAAGTTGTAAAACTTACCAATACCAGCGAGCAATAATGGCAATCTTTGACAAATTCAAGGCGCTTTCCGCCACCCGGCAGCAACTGGATGCATTGGGCATCAATCCGTTTGGGGTCCAGATCGAGCGGATCATTACACCGACTGAAGGGATTATTGACGGGCGTCCCACCATCCTGGCCGGAACCAACAACTATCTGGGTCTGACCCTGGATCCCGAATGCATTGCCGCCGCGCGCACGGCACTGGAGTTCGAGGGAACCGGCACGACCGGCTCGCGGATGGCGAACGGGAGCTACTCCGGGCACCGCAAGCTCGAACAAGAGCTTGCCGCTTTTTACGGCAAGCGTGACACCATCATTTTTTCAACCGGGTATCAAGCCAATCTGGGCATGTTGGCGGCGCTGGCCGGGCCGGACGACGTGGTGCTGCTGGATGCGGATTGCCACGCCAGTATTTACGATGGATGTCGCCTGGGCGGTGCTGAAATCATTCGCTTCCGCCATAACAATCCGGAAGATTTGGCGAAGCGCCTGCGTCGTTTGGGGCGTCGCGCTGCCGATGCCTTGATTCTGGTTGAAGGCATCTACAGCATGTTGGGTGATCGCGCTCCGCTGAAGGAAATCGTGGACGTGAAACGCGAGTTTGGCGGCTATCTCATGGTGGATGAGGCGCATTCGCTCGGGGTGTTGGGCGAAAAGGGCGGCGGGCTGGTTGAGGAGCTGGGCTTGCTGGCTGACGCCGACTTTATTGTGGGGACTTTTAGCAAGAGCCTGGGCGGAGCAGGGGGCTTCTGCGTCAGCGATCACGTCGAGCTCGATCTGATCCGCTATTCGAGCCGACCTTACATCTTTACCGCATCGCCTTCGCCCGCGACGATTGCCTCGACCCGTTGTGCATTGCGCAAGCTCGAAGCTGGGACACATTTGCGCCAACGTCTGCATGAAAATGCCGAACGCCTGCATACCGGACTGACGAAGTTGGGGTATAAGTTGGGTGCACCAGCCAGCCCGGTGATTGCGGTCGTTGTGGAGGGCACCTTGGAGGCGTTGCAATTCTGGAAACAATTGTTGCACCGTGGCGTCTATGTGAACCTGATGCTGCCGCCGGCAACCCCGGACGGGGTATCGCTGATTCGCTGCAGTGTCAGCGCGGCCCATACCACCGAGCAAATCGATGCCGTATGCGCGGTGTTCGCCGAATTGCGTTCCTCGCTTTAGAGCGCCACACCCACCCACCGTGTAAGGGCTGCCCGCTCCGCTCAATATTCCGAAAAATCACGTGAGTGAATCTGAAATGACCCCGCGCAGGAAAAGTCCCATGCGACGCCTGCTGGGTAATTTTGGACACCTCGTGCGCGGGCGCGGTATCGCCGCCGTGATGCAGTTCGGTTCCCTCGTGCTGATGGCGCGGGCACTCGGTCCGATCGAATTCGGCATGGTGGTCCTGATGCAGTCCTATGTTCTTCTCGTGCGCGGCCTGCTCGACTTTCGCTTGTTTGAGGCGGTCATCCGTGTGGGGGTGCCGCTCCACGATGCCCGAGATACCTCTGCCCTGCGCCGCTTGGTCAAAGTTTGCCATCGTGTCGATTTGCGCGCCAGTCTGGGGGCCACCGCACTCGCGCTGATAGGCGCCCCTCTGGCAGGTCCGTTGATGAGTATTTCATCGGATCACGTTGTTTTGCTGGCTGCCTATAGTCTGGTGCTGCTGTCCAGCGGCAACAGCACCGCCGGTGGCATTCTGCGCCTGTATGACCAATTCGATCTGATTGGAAGGCTGATGACCATTGCGCCGACCATCCGTTTTTTCGGGGTGCTGCTGGCCTGGTGGTTTGATGCCCCGCTGGGGGTGTTTGTGGTGATTCTGGCCGGCGCTTTTGTGACCGATAATCTTTTTGCGCATTACTACGGCCGGCAGATTTTCCGCCAGCATGTTGGCCGCCCCCCCGAAGGTGAACGCATGGCTGCGCGCCTGTCTGATTTTCCCGGGTTGCGCCATTTTATCTGGGTGACCTACTGGCAGTCCAACATGGACATTGCACCCAAGCACCTGGCCATGCTGCTGGCAGGTTACCTGCTCGGCCCCGCCGAAGCGGGGCTGTTGCGTATGGCACGTGATTTTTCCAGTCTATTGTCAAAAGCGAGCGTGCTCATCCGCGAGGTGGCACTGCCAGACCTGACCCGCCATTGGCAGCAGCGCACGCATGCCTTTGCGCAGGTTGCCTATTCCGCTGCGTTGCTGGGTGGGGCATTGGGCCTGCTATTTGTACTGGCGGGCTATTTTCTGGGGGATCTGCTACTGGGTGTACTGCTGGGCAAGGTGTATATGGCGGCTGCGCCGATACTCACCCTGCTGCTGCTGGCGGCCACCTTTGATCTTGCGGCCTCACCCCTGCGCGCGGCCTCCTATGCCATCGGCCATGCCGGAAAAGTCTTGCGCATGTACGTCGTATCAACCATGCTGTACCTGTTTTTGTTTGTCGTGCTTAGCGCATGGATGGGGCTGGTCGGCGCGGGCGCGGCTGCTTGCATCGCCGCCGCTTTGCCGCTGCTGTTCATGGTGATGCTGATTCGTAAAAGCATCCGGCGCAGGGACTTATAAATTAGCGAGTGGCGCGGCGGCGATTGTGGGAACGGGCTTCAAGACGCTCCGGCATCGGGCTGGAACATTAGCATCGTGAAACGCGCGTAGCAATCGGTCCGTCCCCCCCCTCCCCACTGAAGGTCAGCGGCCCTTCATTTTTTGGTGTGGTCCGCCACACCCTTGAGGGTCAGGAAGATGAATCACACTTCGGGAGTGTTTTTTGCGTGCGTACCCAGCGCAGCGTCTTGCCAAATAAAGGGGTGCCGATATAAGGCCGAACGCTGATCGATCCGTCCTGCAACAGGTTGATTGCGGCGTCAAAGGTTTTTCCATCAAGCGGATTGTAAAGCTTCCCTTTAGCCCATGAATTTTGTTTGACGCGATGAAACCCGTCCAGGATGTTCAGTCCGCACAACGAGCGTGCGCGGAGTGTGTCATCCGGATTATGCGCATCCTGTTTGGGCTGACCGTCGGCTGCCAGAGGTTTTTTCAGCCAGTAAATGCGCCCGCACAGGCGTCCCTCGCAATCGTCGATCCACACCGCGAACTTCTGTTTTTCGCGAAGCGCATGATTGACCCAAAGTCCCCGGATATCTCCGCTGACGGGCGGCATCGGTGCGCTATTGGCGGAGGTGACCAGACCCAAACCCAGCAGCGCAAACACGATATGGAAGAGTGCGTATCGAATGATGTTCAAAAGGCTCACGCCGGCAACAGCCGCATCGACAGGGGGGGAGAATCGCGCGGCCGAGTTCAACTGCGCAGCCGGGGATATTTTGAGCGGATCGAACATAAGGTATAAGCAGGGGTGAGAGCGAGTGGCGCCATTCTAATACGGTGTCTGTTTTGAGTGAACACCCCATGTGGCAAGCGGGCGTATCGTGCAACCGCCGCCGCTAAAAACGGGGGGGTTAAAGCCCGCTATAGGGATCCGCAAACCCATCGCCTTTGGGCGGGGGTTCTTAATCAACCATCATGGATGTGGCTGAGATAGCCAGCTAAGAAATCCATTGCCGGCGGCACGACCGCTGGCGAAACAGGCGCTCAACAGATAGCCGCCGGTGGGCGCTTCCCAGTCCAGCATTTCGCCGGCGACGAACACGCCGGGTAGTTTGCGCAGCATCAGGTTTGCATCCAGTTCTTCGAACGGGACGCCGCCGGCGCTGCTGATGGCTTCGGCGAGCGGGCGCGGAGCGGTGAGGCGCAACGGTAACTGTTTGAGGGTCTGCGCCAAACGTTGCGCGTCCTGCATCTGCGCTGCACTCAACACTTCGCGCAGCAGATTGGCCTTCGCGCCCTTCAATCCGAGGCGGCTGGCGAGATGGCTGGAGAGCGAACGCGATCCGCGCGGATGCGCAATCGCCTCTTGCACGCGCTCCGCCGTCCAGTCCGGCAGCAGGTCGAGCATCAGCATGGCGTGCCCGTTGGTCTCGATTGCATCGCGCAAAGGGGCGGAGAGGGCGTAAATCAGCCCGCCCTCGATGTCGTGTTCGGTGATGAGGCATTCGCCTCGTTGGTGCAGGGTGCCGCAGGTGGCAGCCACGGATTTCAGAGGTTCGCCGCTGAAGCGCTGGCGGAAGTGTTCACTCCAGCCGATGTCGAAGCCGCAGTTGCTTGGGCGCAGTGGCGCAATGGGGATGCCGCGCCGGGTGAGCAACGCCACCCATCTGCCATCAGAACCGAGTTGCGGCCAACTGCCCCCGCCGAGCGCGAGCAGGGTGGCCCCGACATACAATATCTGTTCACCGTGCGGGGTGGCAAAACGCAAGGCGCCTGATTCATCCCACCCCAGCCAGCGATGGCGCATGTGGAAGCGCACCCCCTGTTTGCGCAGCCGGTGCAGCCAGGCCCGCAGCAGCGGAGCGGCTTTCATCTCTTGCGGGAATACGCGCCCCGAGGTGCCGACGAACGTTTCGACGCCGAGCTCTTGTGCCCATGCGCGCAGGGATTGCGGCGAAAAGGCTTCGAGCATTGGCTCAAGCCATTTCCGGCGAGTGCCGTAACGGGTGACGAAACTGGCGAACGGCTCGGCATGCGTGAGGTTCAGACCGCCCTTGCCCGCCATCAGCAGCTTGCGTCCCACGCTGGGCATGGCGTCATAGATATCGACGCGAATCCCGACTTGCGCCAGCACTTCCGCCGCCATCAATCCGGCGGGTCCGCCGCCAATCACGGCGACGGGTGCTGCCTTGTTCACTTTGACGCTCCGCGCCGCGCCGCCATGCTGCGCCCCAGCGTTTGCAGTTGCGCGGCGTGCAGCAGGGTTGCAGCCAGCGGCAGCAGGGTGCCGTTCTCGAATTCGATATGGCGCGCGTAGCCGTTGATGAAAGATGCGGCAACGTCTGCATCCAGCGTGTTGGCGCGGTCTTCGGCGATCGCCGCCAGTAGCGGGCGCAAGGCTCGCCAGGCGGATTCCAGTTCCTTGTGTTCGGCCAGCAGGCGGACGATGTATTGCGCAGCCCGCGCATCGCCGCTGGCGCGCAGCACGGGGAACAGGTCCTGTTCCTCGTCCTGATGGTGGTGCCGACCGGCCGTATCGAAGTAGCGCAGGATGGCGCGTGCCGCCTGCGCCGCCTGTTCGTCGTTGCCGTGCGTCTGCAAATGGGTCACCAGTCGGTTCAGGGTGTCGCACTGCGCGGTGATGCGGCCGTGGCAGGCGCGCAGCATTTCCAGCGGGTCGTCAAATCCGGGAGCGGCCGGGGTGTTGAAAGGATCGTTCATGGTTCGCGTTTTACAGTGAAAGGAGCGGGTCGTGCGTGATCGCGGCGGCCACGATGTAGCCGAACACGAGCAGCGCGGCCAGCCATGCGCCGAGGCGCTGCGCGGTCGTGCGCGCGAAGCGGAACGCCAGCATGCCGAGGGCGATGTAGATCAACAGCGCGATGATCTTGGCGGCCAGCCAGGGCGCGTTGAACGGGGTGACACAGAGCTGCCAGGCCAGCATGACCGCACTGCCGAGCAGCACGGTGTCCACGCCGTGCGGGGCGATCTTCACCCAGCGTTGCCGCATCCCGGGCGAGGCGCGCAACAGCCACACGCCGCGCAGGAAGAATAGCGCAAAGCTGCACAGGACCGCACCGAGATGAATGATTTTGAGGAGGGGCATCGCGGGGTCAGGCGCGTTGTTTCGCGGCATCGTAACGGGCTTGCGCCTGCTGTTGCGACATCCAGTAGATTTCGGAGAGGTCATCAACGCTGATGTCGAGCGCGCTGTCCATTTGCGTTAGCGCCCACTCCATATCCTGCTGCTCCGGCAAGATCATGAGCATTTTTTCCGGTGCGTGCACGGGGGGAAGAGCGGCCTGCCTTTGCGGGTAGTGGCGGCGCGGCAGGGCGTTGTTGATGAGCAACGCCAGCAGCAGCGAGCCGAAGGCGTTGGCCGCGACGAGGATCAGCGTCCACGCCATGCCCATCTGCTGGAACTGCGTTGCACCGAGCACCAGGGTTAGCGCGGTGGCCGCGCCGGGCGGGTGCAGGCAATCCAGCACATACATCAGGAAGATGGCCAGGCCCACGGCGAGGCCGGCGGCCGCCAGTGGATCGTGCACGAAGGAGATGGTGAGCCAGCCGGCGAGCGCCGAGATGAGGTGGCCACCGATCAGGTTCCACGGCTGCGCCAGCGGACTGTGCGGCACCGCATACAGCAATACCGCCGAGGCCGCCATCGAGCCCAATAGCATCAATGGAAACTGCGGCTGCGCCAGCAGGTGCAGCGCCCACGCCAGCAACAGGATGCCCAGTCCGCCCGCGAGACCGCTCTTCAGGCGTTCGGAGAACAGGGCGGGGGAAGGGTGAGGCCGGAATGCCCGCAAGAATTCGCGCAGATTCATTTGATCAGCGCCTGTGTCTTGCTGCCGAGCAGGTCGGCCAGCGTGGTTTCGTTCAGGGTGGCGAGCAGGGATTTCTGCGCCTTGACGAATACCTTGCGCAGTTTGCAACTGGGCAGCAGGGGGCAGTCGTCGTCGCTGGCATCCTCTTTCATGCAGAACACCAGCGCCATGCCTGGCTCCATCACCTGCACCACCTCTCCGATGCGAATCTCGTTGGCGGCCCGCGCCAAACGAATACCGCCGTTGCGCCCGCGTTCGCTGCTGACCAGATTGGCAGCGACCAGCATCATGACGACC
Source organism: Ferrigenium sp. UT5 (assembly GCF_045866295.1). Classification (NCBI taxonomy): domain Bacteria; kingdom Pseudomonadati; phylum Pseudomonadota; class Betaproteobacteria; order Nitrosomonadales; family Gallionellaceae; genus Ferrigenium; species Ferrigenium sp. UT5. The sequence continues at coordinate 2,395 of NZ_BAAFRY010000021.1, read as the reverse complement.
TTCATCAGGTGCGTCTTGACGATGTCGAAGGCCTCGGCGATTTCGGCGATCGTGGCCGGCGCATTCTTTTGCCCCAGATAGATCAGGGTGCGCAGGGCGATATCGGTGGAAAGATTGAGTTGCATCCGGAGCTCCTTGAGTAGGCTGGTTCAATTATAGGCGAGAGCAAGGCGGTCAGCAGTTGCATGTTAATACATTCATGGCTATTGCATCTTTCAAAAAACAGGAATACATTGACAACTGATGAATCATTATTAACATTCGTTTGCAGGGGGCAATATGATCGAACCCGCCAATCTCGCCAATTTCTTCACCATTTTCTTCAGCTCCGCGATGGTGATCATGCTCGGTGCCCTGTACGCCCTGCTGTTCGCCTATTCCCGCATCAAAGCCATGCTGTTGCTGATGCCATTGGCTTACGTTTCATATGCCGGATTGTTTGCCTTCACCCTGTTGCTGGCGAACGCCGCCAATCTGCTGGCGTCCCCCCTGTGGGCGACGGTCGTTGTTTTCATGTTGGTCGGTTACCTGTTGGCGCCGCACGCGATCTGGCACTTGTGTGTCGGGACGCATGCCGCCGAACACGGGGAGGCGGAAGCGCTTCCAGTCAAGGATTTTTAACCAAGAGGAAGGGAGAAGGCCATGGCGAACAAGGAGTGGTGGGCGTCGGACAAGGATCGAAGATTTTTACGTCATTTGCAGTAAGGTGATATGGCAAGCAGCGCGAAGATACAGTGGGAGCGCCACCGCGTAGCGGTTTAGTTCAACGTAAAAGTAAGGGGCTGCGCGCTTTTGCGCAGTTCCACTTGACTACAAGGTTAGGTATATTGCTTAACTCACACCAATCACTCGCTATCAGAATGATATGGCACTTCTTAATGTTATTGCTCAATTACACAAGAACAGCCCTGTGAGCTAACTGAACATTTACATTTCCCAAATGGCGTTCCCTCAGGGCAACCGCACGCCATTGGAATTGGAGCAACAGATCCTCTAAGTGAGTTATGTTGCGTCAAAACTTTATCCTTTTGCGCTGACCATTTTTTCATGCCAGGGAATATGGAGAATTCAGCTCCTTGATAACCGCCTTGATACGAAGTGACCTCAAGACCAGTGATTTTTTCTAGCTCTACAGCTGGCTCTTGATAGGAGTTTTCGTAGGAATGAATGATGCTTGGCCCTTGCCAACATAGTTCGCAAGGAGATGGATCATAGGTATATACCTCAATGGGAGTATTTGGTGGTAGACCTATTACATGCTGCGAGTGATAGCCTGCGAGAATGATTCTCTTGAGTTTGACCCCATCTTTGAGGTTAACTTTCCAGAGAGTTTTATCGTAAGCCGTGAGCGCGAGCACAACAGGCCTTGTGTTGTCAGTGATATTTACAATAACTTCCTTTGAGCGCGCCTCGTATATTCCGATTACATGTAGCGCAGGGGTTGTGGTGCATCCTGAAGCCACTAAGCCATAGGCCAATATTGATATTAGATAAAAAAGTCGTGTCATAGAAACAGTCCTTGAATGGCCTAACGTGGAAATCACCTGCCGCCGGAGGCGGTCAGGTGGATTGATGGGTTGGGCCTCGAAGTCTTTTATTTGATAATGCCACATGCCATTCGCACGCCACCGCCGCCAAGGGGGGCAGGATGATCCGAGTGATTGTCTCCACCCACGTGCACCATTAGCGAACGGCCTGCGATATCTGTCGCCTTAAGTCGAGGAGCAAGCACCGGCTGGCTAGCGTTGCCTTCTGCGTCCACAAAGAGTGCGGGCAGATCACCCAAGTGGCCTTCACCCCAAGGCGTGTCATGGCGTTTTGTGTCGAGCGGGTCGTAATGACCACCCGCAGCGAGCGCGGGAACCATTTTCCCATCCTTCTCCTTTGCGTCACAACTCGGGTTCTGGTGTAAATGGAACCCATGTACTCCAGGCGGGAGCCCTTTCAGTGAAGGGGTAAACACCATGCCGTACTTTGATTCGGAGATTGATACCTGCCCAACACTCGAGCCAACACCATTTGCATCAACCATGGACAATTGCACCGTCGTGTCAGCCATTGCACTGCCAGCGCACAGCATGATGGAGAGTGACGTGAGTTTCAGTTTCATGATGTTTCCTTTCGTGGTGGGTTAAAAAAGGGTACAACGTAAAATTGAGGGGCAGCCCGCTTCTGGGCTGTCCCTCTCGAATGACAGGTTATGTGTTCTTGTTATCCGCAATTTCCCGTTTGAATTTTTCTGTAAATCGAAGCCAAATAGTATTACCTTCAACCGGTTCCAAACCGATTGTGCAACACCTTTTCTGTAAAAGTTCTCACGAGCAAAATTCTTGAGGTCGTGCATCAGGTGTTCATGTTCAAATAGATTTTTCCGCTCATCCACTCGTCATCGCAT
>NZ_BAAFRY010000020.1:0-42713 GCF_045866295.1 Ferrigenium sp. UT5 | reverse complement strand
GCCCGCAGGCAGAAGTCCAGCTTGCAACAAGGCCGGATATAAGACTGCAGCCGATTTCTGGTTTTACCAAAACACGACAAATCTCTTGCTAAACCGGGAGGCGTCCATATAGGAAATCATGACGATCTATTTCAACGGCAGTTTCATGCCGCTCGAACAGGCGAAGGTGCCGGTGCTGGATCGCGGTTTCATTTTCGGCGACGGCGTGTACGAGGTCATCCCGGTCTATTCGCGCCACGCCTTCCGGATGCGCGAACACCTGACACGGCTGCAACACAGCATGGACGGCATCCAGTTGCCCAATCCGCACAGCATGGACGCGTGGGTCGCCATCCTCACCGAACTGATCGCGCGCAACGCGCCGGAAGACCAATACTTGTATCTGCATATCACGCGCGGGGTGGCGCCGCGCGATCACGCCTTTCCCAAACCGCCGGTGGCGCCCACCGTGTTTGCCATGAGCAATCCGCTCGTCCACCCGCCCGCCGCGCTGTTGCACAGCGGCGTCGCCTGCATCACCGCCACCGACAACCGCTGGCTGCGCTGCGACATCAAATCCATCGCCCTGCTGCCCAATGTGCTGTTGCGCCAGTCCGCCGTTGCCGCCGGCTGCGCCGAAGCCATCCTGATCCGCGACGACGCCTTCCTGACCGAGGGTGCGGCGAGCAACATTTTCGTGGTCAAGGACGGCGTGCTGCTCGCCCCGCCGAAAGACAACCTGATGCTGCCGGGCATCACCTACGACGTCCTGCTCGAACTCGCCGCCGCCAACGGCATCCCGCACCAGGTGCGCCGGATCCTGAAGGCTGAATTGTTCGCGGCGGACGAACTGCTGCTCACCTCTTCCACGCGCGAGGTTCTGGCCGTCACCACCCTCGACGGCAAGACGGTGGGCGACGGCAAACCGGGGGCGATGTTTGCGCGCCTGCACGAGCTGTATCAGACCTTCAAGCGCGAGGTGATGCGCAAATGAGCGAACCCAAGGAATCCCTGATCGATTATCCCTGCGACTTCCCGCTCAAGATCTTCGGCGAAGCGCAGCAGGGTTTCGCGCAGGCCATGGCCGCCGTGGTGCAGGCGCACGCGCCGGATTTCGATGCCGCCCGCCTCACCCTGCGCGCGAGCAGCAATGCCCGCTATCTCTGCCTCACCTGCACCATCCGCGCCACCTCGCGTGAACAACTGGACAATCTCTACCGCGACCTGTCCAGCCATCCGCTGGTGAAGATGGTGCTATGAACGTGCCGCGCACTGACTGCCGAGTGCCGAGGGCTGAACCGTGACCACGCCGACCCTCCACATCCGCGCCCTCGGTCTGGTCGAATACGAACCGACCTGGCACGCGATGCAGCGTTTCACCGCCGAACGCACGCGCGACACCCAGGACGAGCTCTGGCTGGTGCAGCATCCGCCGACCTACACCCTGGGGCAGGCCGGCAAGCCGGAACACCTGCTGCACCAAACACCCATTCCGGTCGTGCAAATCGACCGCGGCGGCCAGATCACCTATCACGGCCCCGGCCAGATCGTCGCCTATCTGCTGCTCGACCTGCGCCGCTGGCGGATCAACGTGCGCGAACTGGTCTGCCTCATGGAACAGGCGGTGATCGACCTGCTGGCGGGATACGGCGTGGCGGCGGTCGCGCGCCGCGACGCGCCCGGCGTGTATGTCGGCGGGGCCAAGATCGCCGCGCTCGGACTCAAAATAAAAAACGGCTGCAGTTACCACGGCCTTGCCCTCAACGTGGACATGGACCTCGCGCCGTTCGGCAACATCAATCCCTGCGGCTATCATGGACTGCGCGTCACGCAGTGCGTGGAACAGGGTATCGCGCCTGAATTCGAGGCGTTGCAGGCGGAACTGACGCAGAACCTGGTGCACGGTTTGCAGCGGCATCTGCTGGAGAAGGGATCAGTCAGCGCCGGTTGAGGTGGCCGCTTCCGGTGGCGCGGCCAGCACGGTGACCGTGACGCGGCGGTTGCGCGCGCGACCTTCCGCCGTGTCGTTGGACGCGAGCGGGGCATTGTCGGCGTGCCCGATCGCTTTCAGGCGGTCGGCGCCAATGCCCTGCTCGATGAACAGGCGTACCACGCTGCTGGCGCGCGCCGAGGACAGCTCCCAGTTGGACGGAAACTGCACGGTGCTGATCGGCAGATCATCGGTGTAACCCTCGACCTCGACCGGCAATGCTTCGTTCACCAGAATCTGCGCGACCTCCTTCAGCGTCGCCACCGCGGCGGCTTGCAGCGCGGCATCGCCCGGCAGAAACAACAGGCTGGCATTGATGTCCAGCGTTACCCCGCGCTCGCTCTGGCTGACGCTCATCGCCCCTTTGTTGACGAAACCCGCCAGTTTGTCGGTCAGTCGCCGGCTCAAATTCTGCAGGCGCTCGTTCTGCTTGCGCTGCTTTTCCGCCAGGCGCGCGTTGCGCTTGTCCACCAACGCCTTGAAATACATTTCGTCTTCTGTCAGACGGATCGCGCCATCTTCCGCCGCCATCCCGTTCTGGCCGAATACTTGGCTCATCGACACGCTGAAATCCTGGTACTTGCCCTCGTTCACCGAGGAGATGCCGTACATCACCACGAAGAAGGCGAACAGCAGCGTGATGAAGTCGGCGTAGGACACCATCCAGCGCTCGTGATTGTCCGGCCCCTGTCTTTTTGCGCGGCGTGCCATGTCAGGAAATGTAACCCTTCAATTTGTTTTCGATGAAGTGCGGATTTTCCGCGTTGGCGATCATGCACAGGCCGTCGATCGCCATCTCGCGCAGCACCACTTCCCGGGCAATGAGGATCTTCAGTTTGCCCGCGATGGGCAGGAACACCAGATTGGCGAACCCCACACCGTAGATGGTGGCGATGAACGCGACGGCGATGCCCGCACCCAGTTTGGCCGGCTCGCCCAGGCTCTGCATCACGTGCACCAGCCCCAGCACCGCGCCGAGGATGCCGATGGTCGGCGCATAACCGGCAGCGGCTTCCCACACCCGCGCCGCCTGCCAGCGCAGGGTTTCATAGGTATTGAGGTCGATGTCGAGCACAGCGCGAATCTTCTCCGCGCTGTTGCCGTCCACCAGCAGTTGCAGGCCCTTTTGCACAAACGGATCGCCCGCCGTCTTGATCTGCCCCTCCAGCGCCAGGATGCCGTCCTTGCGCGCGACATTGCCCCAGGCGGTCATGCGGTAGAGCAACTGCTGCTTGTCGATTTTCGGCGTGACGAACACCCAGCGCGCCATTTTTATTCCGGTCAGGAATATGTTCAGCGGGTGCTGCACCATCACCGCGCCGAGGGTACCGCCGATCACGATCAGAAAGGCCGCCAGTTGCAGCAGCACATTGATCGAGCCGCCTTCCAGAAACTGGCCGCCGAGGATGCCGGCGACGGCGACGACCAGGCCGAGCATGCTCAGAATGTCCATCAATATCCCCGCAGATAGGTGCGCAGCCGCGCCACCGCCTGGCTGTGCACCTGGCACACGCGCGATTCCGACACCCCCATCACTTCGCCAATCTCGCGCAGGTTCATGTCCTGCTCGTAGTGCATACCCATCAGTTGCCGCTCGCGCTCGGGCAGACGCTCGATGGCCGCCACCAGTGCCGCGCGGAAGCGTTCGTCCTGCAGCATCTCCAGCGGATTCGCCGCGTCGCTCAAGTCGTGCCGGTCGAAGAAACTCTCCTGTTCCTCGTTGCGGAAATCCTCGTAATACATCAACTGCGAACCGCGCGCTTCCTGCAACATCTGCTGGTAGTCCGGCAGGCTGATGCCCATCTCACGGGCGATCTCGGACTCGACCGGCGCGTGCCCCAGTTTCTGTTGCAGGCGGCTGATCGCGTTCTCGATGCGGCGCGCGTCGCGGCGCAAACTGCGCGGCAGCCAGTCCGCCCCGCGCAACTCGTCCAGCATCGCGCCGCGGATGCGTTGCGCGGCATAGGTTTCGAACTGCGCCCCGCGCAATTCATCATAGCGGCTGGCCGCGTCGAGCAGGCCGATCATGCCGGCCTGGATCAGGTCGTCCACTTCCACGCTGTTCGGCAGCTTGAGCATCATGTGATGCGCAATGCGTTTCACCAGCGGCGCATGCTCCTGCAGGCACTGGTTCTTGTCGGTCAATCCGTTGGCGGTGTACATGGTTCTTGTTGTGCCGGAACTCGCTGCGTTCGTTTTTCCATTGCTGTCTGCGGGCGACCGGGACCGCGATTCGCTGCGCGCGGCAAGGGCGGTATTCATGCCAGGGATACCCGCCCGCAGTGCGGGTCGGGCGTGTTTGTCAGACTGAAGTCCGACCCACCCAGCCACGCCGCTTCCCGTGGGTCGGGTTTCAACCCGACAAGTTGCCGTCCGATTTCGGGCACGCTCGTCGGACTGAAGTCCGACCCACCTAGCCACGCCGCTTCCCGTGGGTCGGGTTTCAACCCGACAGGTTGCCGTCCGGTTTCAGGCGCCCTTGTCGGACTGAAGTCCGACCCACCTAGCCACGCTGCTTCCCGTGGGTCGGGTTTCAACCCGACAGGTTGCCGTCCGGTTTCAGGCGCCCTTGTCGGACTGAAGTCCGACCCACCAAACGTCCGCTGCCCCATCAAAAGCCCAATCACGCCATCCAGCCCGTCCGGTCCGGGTGCTGCCGGTGCGTGAAGCAGTCCCTGCGCGACTTCGCGCAACGCCAGCGACGACGCGGCTGCAGGGAAGGAATCCACCACAGGGCGGCGCAATTGTGTCGCACGCTTCAGTTTTTCATCAAGCGGAATATAGCCCAGATAGTCGAGGCGCACCTGCAAATGATGATGCGCCACCCGCGCCATGTTATCGAACACGGTCAACGCTTCACGTTCGCCAGTGACCCGGTTCACCACGATGGCAAATGCCTGACGGCCATTCTGCTGCGCCATCTGTTTCAGCAGCGCATAGCTTTCGGTGATGCCGCTGGCGGTCGGATTCAGCACCAGCAGCAGCGGCTCGTCGCCGGACAAACCTGCGCACAGCGAAGCGCCAACGCGCGCCGCATCGACCAGCACCACATCGCGCCCGGCCGTTGCCGCCAGCAGCGATTCGAGCAGGCGCGTCCGTTCCGCGACCGCCAGTTGCGGCAATTTTTCCATCGCGCGCGCCAGCGGCAGCAGCGCCACCCCGGCGTCATCCTGCAGCAGCACATCGTGCCAGGTCTTGTCCCCGCGCGCCGCCTGCAGCAGGTCGTAGCGCGCGCGCAAGCCCAGCGTCTGCGCCACATTAGCAGGTGACAGGTTTTCGTCCAGCACCAGCACCTGCTTTCCGATCCGCGCAAATATCGCCGCCAGATTGGTGACCAGGCTGGTCGCCCCCAGCCCGTCGCGCGCGCCAAGCACCGTGATCACCCGCGCCCGGCTGCGCGTCAGCAACGCGCGCAAGCCTGCTGCCTGATCGTGAGAATGAAAATTGTTTTTCACGTTTACCGCCTCTTCCGCCAGGGGAGGATTGAGGCGGGGAAGATATTAGAGCGCATATTCCCTCCCCGTCGCCGCGCCGCTGGCCACGCCCGCCATGAAGGCCGGGAATTCCATGTCCTGCAAGGCAAAGGCGGACGGCTTGCCGATCTCCTTGAACGCGCGGTGCAACAGATAGTCCACGTTCACTTCGTGCAGGTCCTCCGGCACGCGCTGGCCGCTGGCGATGTAGTGCAGCAGCAGCTTGTGCCGCGCCACCACATCCAGCACGGTGCCGAGCTGCACCGCCTCGTCCAGCTTGGTCGGGATGCAGCCGATCACGCCCGCCCCGCCATACCGCTTCACCACATCGTCCAGCGTGCCGCCGGCGCTGGTCGCGTTCAGCAACAGCAAACGGCGCACGCCAACCTCGTCGAACATGCGCGTCTGTTCCGCCACGCGGCTGTCGCGCTGGCCGACGCCCATGGTATCGATCAGCACCAGATGCTTGTGCTTCAGCCCGGACAAGGTCAGCCGCAGGTCGTTGGCATCGCGCACCGCGTGCACGCTGACGCCGAGAATATTGGCGTAGATGCGCAACTGCTCGAACGCGCCGACGCGGTAACTGTCGGTGGTGACCAGCGCCACCTTGTCCGCGCCGTAGCGCACCACGGCGCGCGCCGCCAGCTTGGCGGTGGTGGTCGTTTTGCCGACGCCGGTGGGGCCGACCAGCGCCACCACGCCGCCGCGCACCACCACCTCTTCTCGTCCGCCGACCACGCCCAGGTTGTGCGCCAGGATCCGTTTCACCCAGGAAATATCGGCAGCGGGCGGCATCTTGTCCAGCAACAGGCGCGACAGTGCCGGGCTGAAGCCCGCATTGACCATGTCGCGCAACAGGCCGCTACGCTGCGGATCCTGCTGCTGCAAAGTGCTCCAGGCCATGCCGGCCATCTGCGCCTGCATCCGGTCATGCATGGACTTCAATTCCGCCATCAGGTGCTGCGCCTCGCGGTTCGCCGGCGGGGTTTCCGCGCGCGCCGGGGCTGCCCGTTCCGCCTGCGCCGCCAGCACTTTTGCGCCGAGGGCGTGCGCCTGGTTCAGCCCCCGCGCCGACACCGATTCGCGCGGCGCGGAACGCGGCTGCTCGGCGTGGTGCGACCGCATGCGCGTCTCGTTCAGGTGCGCCAGCTCGCTGCCCGCCATCGCCACGACCTCGACGCCCTCCGCCGACTTGCGGTTGGACAGGATCACGGCGTCCGCACCCAGTTCCGCGCGCACCAGTTGCAACGCCTCGCGCGAACTCGCGGCGATGAATTTTCTTGCGTTCATGCTCTACCTCCCACCATGGATGTCACCCGGATGGTCTTGAAGCCGGGCACTTCTTCCTGCGAAATCACCTTGAGCTGCGGCAGCGCGCGGCGAAGGAAACGCGCCAGCAGATCGCGGATGCCGCCCGGCACCAGCAGCACGGTGGGCAAGCCCAGCCGTTCCTGCTTCTCGGTGGCGGCGCGCGTCTCGTTCAGCAGCGTGTTGGCCAGCCCCGGCTCGATGGCGGAGCCGCCGGCCTGCAAGGCCTGCCCCAGCACGTATTCCAGCTCCTTGTCCATGCCGATGACCTGCAATTCCTGCGCCGCCGGATAGAACTGCTGCACGATGGCGGGGCCGAGGGCGACGCGCACCAGTGCGGTCAGCACGCCGGCGTCCTGCGTCTTCGGCGCATGCTCCGCCAGCGTCTCCAGAATGGTGCGCATGTCGCGGATGTGCATGCCCTCGTCGAGCAGGTTCTGCATGACTTTTTGTACCGTGGTCAGCGGCAGCAGATCGGGAATCAGCCCCTCCACCAGCTTGGGCGCGATCTTGGCCAGGTGATCGAGCAACTGTTGCAACTCCTGGCGCCCGAGCAGTTCCGCCGCGTTCTGGTGGATCAGATGACTCATGTGCGTCGCCACCACCGTGCCCGCATCGACCACGGTGTAGCCCATCGCCTGCGCCTGTTCGCGCAGCGCGCTATCGATCCAGAACGCGGGCAGGCCGAACGCCGGGTCCTTGGTCGGCGTGCCGGGCAGGGTGCCGCTCACATTGCCCGGATTGATCGCCAGCAACTGTTGCGCGTGCGCCTCCGCCGTGCCGATCTCGGCGCCCTTCAGGGTGATGCGATAGGCACTCGGCGGCAGATCGAGATTGTCGCGGATGTGCACCGCCGGCGGCAGGAAGCCCATGTCCTGGGTGAATTTCTTGCGGATGCCCTTGATCCGCCGCAGCAGGTCGCCGTCCTGCGCCTTGTCCACCAGCGGGATCAGGCGGTAGCCCACTTCCAGCCCCAGCACATCGACTTGCGCCACATCTTCCCAGCTTGCTTCGCCTCCGTCCGTGACCGGCGGCGCCACTACCTCTGCCTGTTGCGCGTTGGCGCTCGCCGCCTGCGCGCGCCGCAGCAGCGCATAGGCGAACCAGCCGAGCGCGCCCGCCAGCAACAGAAAAGCGAAATGCGGCATGCCGGGGATCATGCCCAGCATGCCGATGATGGCGGCGGTCAGAATGATCACCTGCGGACTGGACACCAGTTGCTTCGCCAGTTGCTGGCCGATGTTGTCTTCGCTGGCGACGCGGCTGACCACCATGCCGGCGGCGGTGGAAATCACCAGCGCCGGAATCTGCGCCACCAGCCCGTCGCCGATGGTGAGCAGCGTGTAGTTTTTGGCGGCGGTCGCCAGATCGAGGTCGTGTTGCAGCACCCCGACCACCAGTCCGCCCACGATGTTGATCAGCATGATCATGATGCCGGCCACGGCATCGCCGCGCACGAACTTGGAAGCACCGTCCATCGCCCCGTAGAACTCGGCCTCCTGCGCGATCTCGGCGCGCCGCTTGCGCGCCACGTCCTCGCCGATCAAGCCCGCGTTCAGATCGGCATCGATCGCCATCTGCTTGCCCGGCATCGCATCCAGGGTGAAGCGCGCGCCGACCTCGGCGATGCGTCCCGCGCCCTTGGTGATGACCACGAAGTTGATGATGACCAGGATGACGAACACCACCAGACCCACGGTGTAATTGCCGCCGACCAGAAAGTGGCCGAACGACTCGATCACCTTGCCCGCCGCGTCCGGCCCGGTGTGCCCTTGCAGCAGCACCACCCGGGTGGAGGCGACATTCAGCGACAGGCGCAGCAGGGTGGAGATCAGCAGCACGCTCGGGAACACGGCAAAATCCAGCGGCCGCGTGGTGTTCATCGCCACCAGCAACACCATGATTGCCAGCGCGATATTGAAGGTGAACAGGATGTCGAGCAGGATCGGCGGCAGCGGCAGCACCATCATCGACAGGATCATCACGATCAGCAGCGGCCCGGCGAGGCCGCGCACACCGCCGTGCAGCAACAAGTCCTTCAGAGTTTTCAGAATCCCGTTCATCTCGCGTCCCGATCTTTGCGCTTGCCGCCCTCCACAGGGATGGAGGGGCATGCGTATTATCGGAAACGCCGGTCAAAGCAAAGACGGGAATAGAGGGGGATTCGCGCGGCTATTCAGGGTGCGTCGGACGCAGACATTTTCCGGCGTCCGGCCCTGCGTCCGCAGGGGGGTGCCCCGTTCAGGCGGCGGCCAGCAGTTTCTCGAATTCGGCGGCGGGGACGGGTTGGCTGGTCAGATAGCCCTGGAACAGATCGCACCCCTGGTCCCGCAAAAAATCGAGCTGGCTCCGGTTCTCCACACCTTCGGCCAACACCTTCAACCGCAAGGAATGGCCCATCGCCACAATGGCGGCGACGATCTCCATGTCGTCGCGATGCAGGGGCACGTCATCGATGAAGCGCTTGTCGATCTTCAGGATATCCAGCGGGAACATCTTCAGATAAGCCAGCGAAGAATAGCCCGTGCCAAAATCGTCAATGGCCAGTTGCACGCCCAGGGTCTTGAGCCGGTTCAGGATCCCGATGGATTCGACCTCGCGCTGCATCAGCGCGCTCTCGGTCAGCTCCAGTTCGAGCTGCGACGCAGCGAATCCGGTTTCACTCAACACCCGGGCCACCGTGTCGCCAATATCGCCTTGCAGGAATTGATAGGCGGACAAATTGACCGCCAGCGTGAGCGGCGGCAACCCGGCCTCCCGCCAGCATTGCCCTTGCCTGCAGGTCTCCCGCAACACCCAGTCGTCAATGGCGCCGATCAAACCGCAGGATTCCGCAACATGAATGAAACGGGCGGGCGGAATCAGCCCCTCGGCGGGATCTTGCCAGCGCACCAGGGCCTCCGCGCCGACGATGCGGCCGCTGCCGATGTCCACCTGCGGCTGATAGTACACACGCAATTCCCCCTGGCTGACGGCGCGGCGCAAACGCACCTCGAGATCGATGCGTTCGCGCGCGGCGCTGGTCAGGCTCTCGGTAAAATATTCGAAGCGTCCACGCCCTTCGGTCTTGGCCTGGTACAGCGCGCTGTCCGCCTGCTGCAACATCTGCTCCGGGGTGGTGCCATAGCCGGGAAACAGACTGATGCCGATGCTGGCACCGATGCGCACTTCCACGCCGTTGGCCAGCCGGCACGGTTCACTCAAATCCTGGATGATGTCGCTCGCCACACGCGCGGCGTCCGCGGCATCGGCGACCTGTTCCAGCAACACGGCGAACTCGTCTCCCCCAAAACGGCAGACCATATCGATCTCGCGCGACTGGGACAGCAGTCTGACCGTAACCGTCCGCAACAATTCGTCACCCGCCAGATGACCAAAACTGTCATTCACATCCTTGAAACGGTCCAGGTCGATCATGAGCAGCGCCAGATTCTGTTTGTTGCGCTGGGCGATTTCCATGCTGTGCTGCAATCTGGACAGCAGCAGCGGGCGGTTGGGCAGCCCGGTCAAGGGATCGTGGTGGGCCAGAAAATCGAGTTCTGCCTGGGTGCTCTTCAATTTCGAAATGTCGGTGAAGACCGAAACGTAATTGCACACCGTGCCCGATTTATCCTTGATGACGTCGATACTCATCAATTCGGGATAAATCTCGCCATTCTTGCGGCGATTCCAGATCTCGCCCTGCCAATGTCCCGTCAGGTTGATGCTGGCCCACATGGCCGCGTAAAACTCAGGGTCGTGACGCCCCGAGCACAGCAATTCCGGTTTCTCCCCCAGCACCTCGGCTGCGCTATAACCGGTGATTTCGGTAAATGCGGGATTGACCCGGACGATGCGTTTTGCGGGATCGGTCACCATCAGTCCCTCGCGCGTGCTTTCGAACACGGCGGCCGCCTGGCGCAAGCCCAGCTCGTCTTTCTTCCTTGCCGTGATGTCGCGCACCGCCAGCACGATCGCCGGTTGCTTCTCCCAGACGATGGGCGCGGAACGCAATTCAGCCCAGCCCACACCGCTGGGCCGGATCAGGTTGATGTCCTGGCAAACGTCACTGGCATAGAGCGGAACACCCAGTTCCCGGCCCAACAAGGTACCGCGCTCGAAAATAGCCTCGGCACTGCGATTGGCGTACAACACGATGCCGCGCTGATCGACCACCACGACGCCGTCGGAAATCGTGGTCGGTAAGATGCAGTTCGGTCTGGCGCATGGCAAGCTCCTCATCATGGTGCGGGCATGCGACAGTATAATACATGTTTCGTTATTTATGCGTTTATATACTAGTGAGCTCGAATATATATTTAATCGAAAATCTCTATCTCCAGAAGGAACAAACATGACCTTTCAACATTTTCGCTTAGCCATATTTGCGGCGTTCATATATCCACTTCTTGCCACTTTTGCTTTCGCCAGCACTCCTGAACAGAATTCAGTTACTGGAATAAAGGAGCCGACCTATTGGCTTAGTCGCTCAACATCACTAGAGCGAGAAAAAGATTGGGAGGGATTGCTGAAGCTCTCTCAGCAGTGGGTTAAAGACCAACCAGAAAATGTGATGGCTTGGTTTAGTTTAGGCAATGCCTATAATATGCTCCAACAATACGAGCAAGTGATTGATCTCTATCGAAGGATGCTCTTCATCCACCCAGGATATGCGGATGCATGGTATGAATTGAGCATCGCCACTGCCAGACTTAACCGATATGAAGAATCAATTAAAGCGTGCCAAGAAGTAGTAAAGATACAGCCGGATAACTCTATAGCCTGGTACAACCTAGGTGTTGCTAATGCCAAGTTGAAACGTCATGAGCAAGCGGTTCATGCTTTTTTGTTTGCGTTGCGCATACAACCAGATGCCGACACTTGGTATAACCTAGGTTTAACCTACAGCAGAGACCTTAAGCAATACGACAAAGCAATTCAAGCTTTTCGTGAAGCGCTACGCATCCAGCCAAAGGCCGCTGACATCTGGAATAACTTAGGGGCAACCTATAGTTATCTCAAACAATACGATCAGGCAATTCAGGCAATTCAAGAATCACTTCGCTTACGTCCGGAAAGTGCCATTTCTTGGTACAACTTGGGTACTGCCTATCACCTAAAAAGAGATAACGACAAGGTTGTAGAGGTTTATCAAATCCTGCGAAAACTCGACCCTGAAATGGCTGGTAAATATTTCGATACTCTGCTTTCGAATAATGCAAAACGCCAAAATTAATTCTATTAACTTAGTCAAGTCATAAGTCATGCGCGGACAATGGTATTCCGATAGACGTGACCTAGTTAAGTGGTCAGTTTGCAGGATCGGTTTCATCAGCAAATCTTCCCTGACGACATGATTGATCAGCCAGTCCCGCAGGAACTGGGTGAAATGTTCGACCGTTTCCGCAGACCAGTCGTGTCCCATCGCATCAAACTCGCCCCGGATGTGATCGAGTTGCGCCAACAACTCGCGGTGCGACTGGTTGAGATGCGGGATCAGGGTATATCCGACGGCCTCGGCAATTTTTTCTTCACGCTCAAAATGCAGGCGCGAATACTGGTCCAGGCTTTCCAGAACCTCAACCAGCTCGCGGTGGTTCCTTGCGCGCAAACTGTGCTCGGCCCTGTTGATGATCTCGATCAGATACTTGTGATCGGCATCGATCACATCATTGCCAACACTTAACTGGTCACGCCATACCAGACTCATCTGCAGGTTCCTCCTTGAGGTCGGTCAATGATACGCTTCACCAGATGCTGCAACAGCGTTACGTTGATCTGGGCATCGTCAATGATCACAACTTGCATGAGAACTCCGTTCAACCGGATTTAAGGCACATGAGACTGGCTATCGGCCGGTGGCGGAATTTCTTGAATGTTTTTTTGCGCCGGGTCGAGTTCCGGCGGCACCGGCAGGTCATGCGGCCGGCGCGGCCTGGCACCGCCCGTTTTCTGATAGCGCCGCAGTTGATAGACATAGGCCATCACTTCGGCCACGGCGGTATAAAGCGCTTCCGGGATGGCGCCGCCCAGTTCGCAATGCTGGTGCAGGGCGCGCGCCAGCGGCGGGGCTTCGAGGATGGGTACGTTGTGCTCTGTGGCGATCTCCTTGATCTTCGCGGCCAGCAGATGCGAGCCTTTGGCAACGACGGTCGGCGCGCGCATCCTGTTTTCGCTGTATTTCAGCGCCACCGCGTAGTGGGTCGGGTTGGTCACCACCACGTCGGCGCTCGGGATGGCGGACATCATACGGCGGCGCGCGATCTCGCGCTGCATGCTGCGGATGCGGCCCTTCACCTGCGGGTCGCCCTCGGTCTCTTTCGCTTCCTGGCGCACTTCTTCCTTGGTCATCTTCAGTTTCTTGTTGTGCTCGTACAACTGGAACGGCACGTCGATCGCCACGATCAGCAGCATGCCGAGCATGATGGCGGCAAAGCTCCACCCGATCAGGCCGCTCATATGCGGGATGGATTGCACCGCGGGCTCGCTCACCAGTTGCAGCACGGCCTCGCGGTTGTGCCACACCACCCAGGCGCCGATGCCGCCGACGATGATGGATTTGCCGATCGCCTTGACCAGTTCCATCAGGCTGTTGCCGGAGAACATGCGGCCGATGCCCTTGAGCGGGTCGAGCTTGCCGAAATTGGGTTGCAGGGGTTTGAGCGAGAACAGCCAGCCGTTCAGCAGCAGCGGCGAGAACAGGGCGACCAGCAGCAGCAAAACGAGGAAGGGCAAAAAGGTCAGCAGCACCGCACTGCTCAATTCCTGCAGGCGTGGCAACAGCTGCTCGGTCTGGAAGGCCAGCCGCCGGTCCAGCGTCAATCCCTCGTGCAGCAGGCGCAGCAGCCCCTGGCCGAGGGCGGTTCCCATCACCCACAGTCCGGCACCGCCGGCCAGCAACACCATGAAGGTGGACAGCTCGCGCGAGCGCGCGACCTGGCCCTCCTCGCGCGACTTGTCCAGTTTGCGCTGCGAGGGGGATTCGGTTTTTTCGAGATCGCTGTCTTCTTCGGCCATGCCCGGCTTTCCGGTGGGATGCGCCGATTATGCGCAGCCGATGCCTAACCCAAGCGGCGAATTGAAACGGTTTCCCCCGTCTTTTGCCGCCATGCCCCGGCCCGACGCCGGCGCAACATGCGTGGCGTGAAAACTCCGGCTCAAGTCCGGATGGAAGCTGCCGATAGTCAAGCCACGGGCAGCATTTCAACGGGAGCATTTTCATGAAAAGAGACATCACCCCCACCGCGATCGAGCGCGTGATGCGCGAGGACGATTTCATCGTGTCGATGACCGATCTCAAGGGTCGCATCACCTACGGCAACCGCATCTTCATCGAGTTCTCCGGTTACTCCGAGAAGGAGTTGCTCGGCTCGCAACACAATATCGTGCGCCACCCGGACATGCCGCGCGCCGTGTTCAAGCTGTTGTGGGACAAGATTTCCAACAAGGAAGAATGCTTCGCCTACGTCAAGAACATGTCGAAAGACGGCGGCTTCTACTGGGTGTTCACCAATGTGACGCCGACCTTCGATACCGCGGGCAACATCACCGGCTATTTCTCGGTGCGGCGCAAACCGAAGTTGAGCGGCATCGAGGCCGTGACCCCGCTGTATGCCGCGATGCTGGAGGCGGAGCAGAAAGCCGGTCCGGCGAACGCCATCGCGGCCTCGAACCAGTTGCTGGCGAGCGTACTGAAAGAGAAAGGAATGAGCTATGACGAACTGGTCCTTGCAATTTAAGTTCAGCGCCCTGCTGTGGGCCTTTTCCTTCGGTACGCTGGTCATCATCCTCACCAGTTTTGCCCGCCACGGCGTGGATCTGTTCATGCTGGTCTTCCTGGTCGTCGGCGTTGCCGTGTCGGCCTGGGGGCAATGGCAGGTCCGGCAATGGCTGGCCGCCCTGCCAAAACTGGAAACGGTCGTGCGCGAAGTCGCGGCGGGCCGCTTCAATACCCGTGTCACCGGGATCTCCGAGGCCCGCGACGAGATCAGTCTGCTGTGCTGGGATGTCAACGACATGCTGGACCAGTTGGCCACCTTCTTCCGCGAACAGGAAACCACGTTCCGCGCCAACCTGAAGGGCGATTTTTCGCGCCGCGTGATGGACGGCGGCATGCACGGCGGCTTCAAGAAGGGGCTGTCCAACCAGAATGTGCTGCTGGACGGTTTGAAACAGCAGCAGTTGCTGGGCATGCGCAACCGCATGCTGTCGCGCGCGCACGGCCTGAATACCGAAAACCTGCTGCAAAACATGGTGTCCAGCCAGACCGACCTGAAGACCATCACCGACAACATGGAAAAACTCGCGGGGGTGTCGCGGCGCACGCGCGAGGACGCGGAAGAAAGCCGTGCTTCGGTGAGCGATGTGGTGCGGCGGCTGGCCGGCATCGTGGACCGGGTCAATCACGCCAACGAGGCGATCACCCAGCTCAACGCGCGCAGCACGGAAATCCGCAAGGCGGTGGGACTGATCACCTCCATCGCCGACCAGACCAATCTGCTCGCGCTGAACGCGGCGATCGAGGCCGCGCGCGCGGGTGAGGCGGGACGCGGCTTCGCCGTGGTGGCGGACGAGGTGCGCAAGCTGGCGGAAAATACCAAGAACGCCTCCGAGTCGATCGGGCGCATCATGCAGATGCTGCAGGACGAGGCGGCAAAAATGCTGACCGACTCGCAGCAGATGCACGAAATCGCCAACTCGTCGCAAGGCGTCATCGCCAAGCTGGAACAGAAATTCGGGCAGTTCTACGAATCCGCCGTGACCACCCTGGCCGGCACGCGTTACGCGCAGGACTTGAGCTTTGCCTCGCTGGTCAAGGTCGATCACATGATCTACAAGCAGCGCGCCTATGTGCTGGTGAATGACAGCAGCCGGGATGATTTCAAGAAGGCGGTGGGCGTCGATCATCACAATTGCCGCCTGGGCAAATGGTACGAGGGACAGGGTAAAGAGGTGTTCGGCGACGCGCCTTCCTACCGCCAGTTGCTGCAACCGCACAGCCAGGTCCACGAATCGGTGCACCGCATGCTGGTCCTGCTCGAACAAGGCTGGGAGGCCGACGAAAAGATCCAGGACCAGATCTTCGAGGCCTTGCAGGAAGCCGAAGCCGGCAGCCAGAGCGTGATGCAGGTGATCGACCGCGTGGTCGCGGAGAAGCATCCCGAGGTGTCGCGCGCGGCCTGAAAAATCCGCCGCATCCGCTGCCGCGCCACAGAAGGCGCATGAGCCATGCCAATCCGCTTATTCCACCGGCGAAATGGCGCTCCCCCTGACTGCGCCAACACCCGCCATTACTTCCTTCAGCAACGGCACCGATGCCGGACGTTGCAGACGCAGGCAGTGCTCGTCGAGGGCATTCACGACCGCCAGTAGCGAAGGCAGGTCGCGCCGCCCGTGGCGCAGCAAATAGGTCACGACCTCGGGTGACAGGACAAACCCGCGTGCCTGCGCGTGCTGGCGCAACGCTTGTGCTTTCTCGATGTCGTCCAGGGCGTGTACCTGGTACACCAGCCCCCAACCGAGGCGGGTGCGCAGATCATCGCGTAGCGCCATCTGTGCCGGCGCCTGCGTTCCCGCCACCAGCAACAGGCCGCCGCTGTCTCGCATCTGGTTGTAGAGGGCGAACAGTTCAATCTGCGCCGCCTCGTCCAGCGTTTCGACTGTGTCCACTGCCACCACTTGCGCCGGCGGCGGCACGGCGTTGACGGCATAGTGCGCACTCCTTCCGCCTGCCCGCGCCTGCCCCGCCACCGCCTGCAACAAATGGCTCTTGCCGCTGCCCGATGCGCCCCACAGGCAGAATGCCTGCCCGCTGTGCTCCTCTTTCAGCGCATGGCGCAGGGCGGACAGCAATTCGACATTGCGCCCGGCGACGAAGTTGTCCAGCGTCGGCACCCATTCGGGGACGATCCCCAGCAATAGTTGGGTCATGGCTGTTTATACATCGCGCTGGCGAGATAGGACTGGCGCAGATGGCGCAGCGCCACCAGCGCGATGGCGGCCAGCGGCAGCGCCAGCAGGAGACCGAAGAAACCGAACAACTGGCCAAAGGCAAGCAGGGCGAAGATTACCGCCAGCGGGTGCAGGCCGATGCGGTCGCCCACCAGCCGGGGCGTGACGACGAAGCCTTCAAGGAATTGCCCCAGCCCGAACATCATCCACACCAGCAGCAGGCTGCCGAATGCGGTGAACTGCATCGCGGCCGCCAGCGTGGCCAGCAATAGTCCGAGGATCATGCCCAAATAGGGCACGAATACCAGCATGCCGGCCACGAGGCCGATCGGCAGGGCAAACTCCAGTCCGACCAGCCAAAGCGCCACCACGTAGAACGCGCTCATCAGCAGCATGACGGATATCTGCCCGCGCAGGAACTCCGCCAGAACGCGGTCCACATCACCGGCGATGGCGCGCACTTTGCCCTGCCACCGGCGGGGAATCATCTCGTCCAGCCGGGCGAGCATCGTTTCCCAGTCCCGCAGAAAATAGAACATCGCCAGCGGGATCAACAGCAGATTGGCCAGCACGCCCACGATCGCCCCGCCGCCGCTCCCGAGCCAAGGCAGCAGCCTTCCCGCAACCCCGTCCGCGCCCTGCCAGGAATCTAGAAGCAGGCGTTTGGCGGTCTGGCTGTCCCATTCCACACCCGCGCCGAGCCATTGCTGCAAATACGGCAACCAATGGACGCGCACCGATTCGATCCAGTCCGGCACACGCTGTACGAACAGACCGAACTGCTTTTCCAGCAAGGGCAGAATGATCAACAGCAGCAGAACGGCCAGCAACAGCAACCCTCCCATCACCAGCAGCGTCGCCAGCGTGCGCGACAGCTTCCAGCCGCGCAGCCGCTGCGCCAGCGGATTGCAGATGTAAGCCAGGACGGCGGCCGCGACGAACGGCGTCAGGATCGGCCCGAGCAGATAAAGCAGGGCGGCAATGACGACCGCGACGGTCAGCCATTGCACGGCAGCAAAGCGGGACAAGGTCATTTCGGGTAAAATCCGCGGCGAAAAACGTGCTGCACTTTACCTGCCAGAAAGCGAGAACTCAACTTGAGCCAGAATTCCTCCCTCTCCTATCGTGATGCCGGTGTCGATATCGACGCGGGCGACCAACTGGTCGAGAACATCAAGCCTTACGCCAAGCGCACCCTGCGCCCGGAAGTCCTGTCCGGCATCGGCGGTTTTGGCGGACTGGTCGAGATTTCGAAGAAATATAAAGAGCCTGTGCTGGTCTCCGGCACCGATGGCGTAGGTACCAAACTCAAGCTGGCTTTCGAGCTGAACCGCCACGACACCGTCGGCATCGACCTGGTCGCCATGAGCGTGAACGATATTCTGGTGCAGGGTGCCGAGCCGTTGTTCTTCCTCGACTACTTCGCCTGCGGCAAGCTGGACGTGTCCGCTGCCACCGCAGTCATCAAGGGCATCGCCAAGGGCTGTGAAGATTCCGGTTGCGCATTGATCGGCGGCGAGACTGCCGAGATGCCCGGCATGTACCCGGTGGGCGAATACGACCTGGCTGGTTTCGCGGTCGGCGTGGTGGAAAAATCCAAGATCATCACCGGCGAGCATATCGTCGCCGGCGACGCGGTGCTGGGACTGGCTTCCAACGGCGCGCACTCCAACGGCTACTCATTGGTGCGCAAGATCATCGAACGTTCGCATCCCGATCTGAACGCCAAATTCGACGGCGACCGCACGCTGGCCGATTGCATCATGGCGCCCACCCGTTTGTACGTGAAGCCGCTGCTGTCGCTCATGCAGTCCCTCACCGTCAAGGGCATGGCGCACATCACCGGCGGCGGCATCACCGAGAACGTGCCGCGCGTCTTGCCCGCCAACGTAGTGGCCGACATCGACAGCAAAACCTGGCAGATGCCCAGGCTGTTCCACTGGTTGCGCGAAGGCGGCAACGTCGAGGCGCAGGAAATGTTACGCACCTTCAACTGCGGCATCGGCATGGTGGTGATCGTAGCCGCTGCCGATGCGGACGCTGCCATCAAACATCTGCAGGGTGCGGGCGAAACCGTAGCGCGCATCGGCGTCATCCGCGCGCGCGCGGGCTCCGAGCATCAGACGCAAGTCAAATAAATGCCTGCACAGAAGAACATCGTCATCCTCATTTCAGGTCGCGGCAGCAACATGGAAGCGTTGCTGCATGCCAAGCTGCCGTGCCGCATTGCCGCCGTGATCAGCAACAAGACGGATGCGCAGGGACTGGAGACGGCACGCGCGCACGGCATAGCGACCGCCGTGGTGTCGCATCTCGACTACGCCGACCGCGAATGCTTCGATACCGCGCTGGCGGCGGAAATCGACCGGCACACGCCTGATCTGGTGGTGCTGGCAGGTTTTATGCGGATTCTGACTCCCGCCTTCGTCGCGCGTTACACGGGTCGCCTGATCAACATCCATCCTTCGCTGTTGCCCGCCTATGCCGGGCTGCATACGCATGAGCAGGCATTGCGGGACGGAGTGAGGGTGCATGGGTGCACGGTGCATTTCGTCACCGCCGATCTTGACCACGGCCCCATCATCATCCAGGCCGCCGTGCCGGTATCGCAGAACGATACCGCAGCAACCTTGGCCGCCCGGGTCCTGCACGAAGAACACCGTATCTACCCGCAGGCGATCCGCTGGTTGTGCCACGATCGGGTGAGACTGAACCCGCAGGGTCGCGTCAGCATCGCGCCCCCGGAACAAATGGGCGGCCCCCTGATTTCTCCCGGACTTGATTGAGCCGATGCGCGTCTCGTCTCTCCTCATCCTGTACTGCCTGTCTTGTGCCGCCCATGCGGGGACGCCGACCCGCATCGAAGCCGAATATGATGTTTTGGTTCGGGGCATAAAAATGCACGATGTGCATGAAGTGTTTGTGCGCCGCGACAACCAGTACCGCATCCAGAGCGTGATCAAACCGGTCGGCCTGCTCGCCCTGTTCCAGCCCGAGACCACGGTAATCACCAGTGAAGGCGAGGTTGCCGACGACGGTTTGCGGCCACACAAATTCACCCAAAGCCGCACCAAATCCCCGGAAAAGAATACCCGGGCCGACTTCGACTGGGAGCATCACACCCTGACCGTGAGCGACCGCGCAGGGTTCCGCCGGATGCCGCTCCCGGCGCATACCCAGGACCGCCTGAGCGCGATGTATCAGTTCGTCATTGTGCCGCCCCGTGCCCGGCTGAAACTCGATTTGCAGGTGACCAACGGCAGTAAATTGCAGCCGTATGACTACCTGCTCGATCCGACCCGGACCGTGAAAGTGCCCTTCGGCGAGGTACGCAGCTACTACCTGCACACGCCGCCGCAAGCCACCCCGTGGAAATCCGAAATCTGGCTCGCCATCGACCATGATTTCTTTCCCGCGAAAATGGCCTTGACCGAAGACAACGGCAGCCAGGTCATGCAAATGTTGCGCAAACTCGACATCGAGCCGTGATCTCGTCCGCGCCTATCGCGACACAACCGGAGGGTCTTGAACGCGGCACTGCCGCCGGTCAATCCGTCCGCCCACCGAACACTCAAGGATCCCCATGCTGCTGACCGAATACCGGCTCGACCTCGTGGTGCAGGCCGTGCGCGCCGCACTCAAAATGGACCATCCGGCCGATGCCGTGCTGCGCCACTTCTTTCAGGAAGAGCGCATCGGCTCCAACGAACGCAAGCTGGTGGCGGAAACGCTGTTCGGCGTGTTGCGCCACCGCCTCCTGCTGGAACACGCCTGCACCACAGACGGCAAAGGTCAGGCCACCGCGCGCCGCATGGCGCTGGCGTACTGGATGCGCTTTGGCGGCTACAACCTGCGCGAGCTGCAACCGCTGTTGCGCCCGCAGGAAGCGGAATGGCTGCGCGGCGTGAAGGCGATCCGCGCCGAAGAACTACTGCTCCCGCTGCAGGCCGAACTACCGCAATGGATCGTCGACAAGTTGCGCCTTCACCACAGCGACGAAGAAATCCTCGCGCTGGGCGAGTCGATGCAACACCCGGCCCCGCTCGACCTGCGCGTGAACAGCCTGCTCGCCAATCGCGACGAGGTGCTGCAATCGCTTCAGGCCGAAGGATTGAGCGCAACCGCCACGCCCTACTCACCCTACGGCATTCGCCTCAAGGACAAACCGGCATTGAACAAACACGCGCTGTTCCTGACCGGAAAATTCGAAGTGCAGGACGAGGGCAGCCAGTTGCTGGGCCTGCTGCTCGCGCCGAAACGCAACGACATGGTGGTGGATTTCTGCGCCGGCGCGGGCGGCAAGACGCTGATGCTGGGCGCGCTGATGAATTCGCAGGGACGCTTGTATGCGTGGGATATTTCGGAGAAACGCCTGACCAACCTGAAGCAGCGCCTGAAGCGCTCGGGCCTGTCCAATGTGCAACCGCAACTGATTGCGCACGAGAACGACCAGAAAGTGAAACGTCTTGCGGGCAAGATCGACCGCGTCCTGGTGGATGCGCCGTGCAGCGGACTCGGCACCCTGCGCCGCAATCCCGACCTGAAGTTCCGCCAGTCGCCGCAGAGCGTGGCCGAACTGAACGGGAAGCAGCGCGCGATCCTGGATTCCGCCGCGCGTCTGCTGAAGAAAGGCGGCCGCCTGGTGTATGCGACGTGCAGTCTGTTGCAGGAAGAAAATCAGGACATCGTGACCGCCTTCCTCTCGTCCCATCCCGAGTTTTCACTGCTCCCCGCGGGCGAAGTCCTGAAGCAGCAACACATCGACCTGCCGATGGGCGATTACCTGCAGCTCACGCCACGGCAACATGACACCGACGGCTTCTTCGCCGCCGTGCTGGAACGCGCGACCTGACTTCCTTCCCCGCGCTACAGCAGTCCCAGCGCCACCAGCGCAACGAACGCGCCGAACAGGGCAAAATGGCTGACCCCCTCGATGGCATTCGTCTCGCCATCGTGCAGATTGTTCATCACCGACAGGAAAGTCAGCAACAGCAAGCCGGCCTGCAGCGGCGTCAGCGCCATCACGATGCGCTCACCGCTGATCAGCGCGATCGCTTCGATCACCGGCAGCGTGAGTAACACCGTGGCCAGCGAGGCACCGAGCGCGATGTTGACCGTGGTCTGCATGCGATTCTGCTGCGCCGCCTTGAGTGCGGTGAGAATCTCCGGACTGGCGGAGATCAGCGCCACCAGCACCGCCGGAATCGCCTTGGGCAAACCGCTGCCGGCCAGCCCGGCATCCAGCAGCACCGACAACACTTCGGACAGCAATCCGACCAGCACGATGGCGGCCAGCAACACGCCAACGTGCAGCGCATTCGGACTGTGCGCCACGTCATGCACCTCGTCCCCGGTCATTGCGGAGTATTCAAAGAAGGTTCGGTGCTCTACCGTTTGCAGGCGCAGGAAAGCGGCGTACATCAAGGCCATCACGAGCACGGAAAACACGGAATAGACCTTCCATTGCGCATCGGGGACGAAATCCGGAATGAACATGCCGATGCCGATCGCGACCAGCAGCATGGCGATGAAGGAATTGGCCGAAGAGATGTTGTACTTGGTCTGCCCGTGCCTGAGTCCGCCGACGATGGCCGCCAATCCGAGAATCCCGTTGATATCGAACATCACTGCGGCGAACACTGTGTCGCGCGCCAGCGTCGGATTCGGCGCCCCCTGCAACAGCACGACCAGGATCACCACTTCGACCGACACCGCCGCCAAGGTCAGAATCAGCGTACCGTAGGGCTCCCCGAGGCGCACCGCCAGCACTTCGGCATGGTGCGCGATGCGGAAGGCGACGCCGATGATCGCCGCCAGGATTCCCAGCAACAGGCCCCACAACAGAGCTCCGCCACTGGCCACCGCAGCGTGCTCGATCATCAGCCCCACCCCCAGCACCACCAGCGCCCACGCAATGGGAAATTCCGCCTTGAATAGTTTCATGTTCATCCCTTCAGTCCGCATCGATCTCGCAATACGCCACTTCAATCACCGTCACCTCATCCACTCCGCCGGGCAACGGCAAAGGCACCGTGTCGTCCACGCGCGCCTTGAGCAGCACCCGCGCCAGCGGCGACACCCAGCTGATGTGGCCGCGTGCCGGATTCGCCTCGTCGATGCCGACGATGGAATAGGTGCGCTCGCTGCCATCGCCGTGCAGCACGGTCACGGTGGCGCCGAAGAAAACCTGCTCGCATGCCCCGCGTTGCGCGGGATCAATCACCTGCGAATGCTCCAGGCGCTTGGCCAAAAAACGCAGGCGACGGTCGATTTCGCGCAGACGCTTCTTGCCGTAGATGTAATCTCCGTTCTCCGAGCGGTCGCCGTTGGAAGCGGCCCAAGACACCGTCTGCACCAGTGCCGGGCGCTCCACGTTGAGCAAGTGCAGGTATTCATTCTTCAGCTTGGCGTAGCCGGCCGGCGTCAGGTAATTTTTTGCGCCCACCGGCAATGCGGGCAGCGACGCACCTTCGTCGTCGTCATCCCCGGCTGCATCGTTCTCGCGCGTGAAGGCTTTGCTCATGGTTCCTCAAAATCAAGAAAGGCCGCAAACCGGCGACCTTTCAGGGTGATGGCATGGGTGAAATTGGAATCTCAGAACGGAATGTCGTCGTCGAAGTTGTCGAAGCTGCTCTTGTCCGCAGGTGCGGCGGGCTTGGCCGCCGGAGCGCTGCGTGCCGGTGCGGGCGAAGCGTTTTCGACCACTTCGAAACTGCCGCCGCCGGACTTGCTGCCCAGCATTTTCATTTCGTTGACCACGATCTCGGAGATGTAGCGGTCGCGGCCTTCCTTGTCCTGATATTTGCGGTTCTGGATGCGGCCTTCGACATAAATCAGTGAACCTTTTTTCAGATATTCGCCCGCAATCTCGGCCAGGCGGCGGTAGAACACCAGGTTGTGCCACTCGGTACGCTCCTGTTTCTCGCCGCTCTTGTCCTTGTAGTTCTCGGAGGTCGCCAGCGAGACATTGGTCACCGCCTCGCCGTTGGTCATGTAACGGGTCTCCGGGTCCTTGCCCAGACGCCCGATCAGGATTGCCTTGTTCACCGACATGTCATGCTCCCATATTAAGTATTTAGATTTTTCGCAATGGCCCCTCGCCACCGGAAAAGCGGGGGACGGGGGAACGCGCTATGCGCGCCGCTTCACCCTTTGTTCAACCGCGTCCTCGTCGAACCCGCTCATCTCGACCTTGAGACACGCAACCTGTTCGTTCGCCAGGACCAGCACTTCGCGCACGCCGCGCAATTGTGCCAGAGACTGCCGCAATGTGCTTGCCGCCGTCTCGTCCAGTTCCGGCAGGTGGTACATCTTGGTCATCAGCGCCTGCGGCGGGCGCATGGACGAGGCCACCCACAGCCAGAGCAGCAGCATGAACACCGCGAACACCAGTACCGCGTTGCCCCCGTAGAACTGCATCAACAGCCCGCCCATGGCCGAGCCGAAGAACGCGCCCAGGAACTGCACACTGCTGAACACTCCCATCGCCGTACCCTTGGCGGCCAGCGGCGCGATCTTGCTGACAATGGAAGGTTGCGTCGCTTCCAGCACGTTGAACGCGGTGAAGAACACCAGCAATGAAAGCGCCACGCCCCACACGCTATGCTGAAAGAACAGGATGCCCAGTTGCGCCACCGCGGCCAATCCGATCGCCAGCATGAACACCTGCTTCATCTTCGCTTTCTTCTCCGCGATGATGATGGGCGGCACCATGAGCGCAAAGGCGATGAGCATCACCGGCAGATAGACCTGCCACTGGTGCTGCGCATCCAGCCCGTCGGCGCGCAAAATGAACGGCACCTGCATGAACACCGACATCAGGATCGCGTGCAGGGTGAATACGCCGAAGTCCATGCGCAGCAGATCCGCATTGTGCAAAACCTCTTTCAGTTTCCCGGTGTTGGCCTCGGTGTCGGAATGGAAGCGGGTGATTGCCGGCCTGGGAATGAACCAGATCACGACCGCGATGGAGACGAAGGCCAGGATGCCGACCAGCGCGAACATCCCCGACATGCCAATCAGCCGGTACAAGATCGGCGACAGCACCATCGACAGCGAGAACGTCACGCCGATGGTCATGCCGATCAGCGCCATCGCCTTGGTGCGATGTTCCTCGCGCGTGAGATCGGCCGTCAGCGCCATCACCGCCGCGTTGATCGCCCCCGCGCCCTGGATCACGCGCCCGGCAATGATCCAGTAGATGTCGTCCGCCGACGCTGCGATGAAACTGCCCGCCGCGAACAGCAGCAGCCCGACGATGATGACCGGCTTGCGCCCGTAACGGTCGGACAGCCATCCCGCCGGGATCTGCAAAATTGCCTGCGTCAACCCGTAGGCCCCCAGCGCGACTCCGATCAGGAAATGGCTTTCCCCGCCCGGCAGTTGCTCGGCATACAGCGCAAAGATCGGCAGGATGATGAACAACCCCAGCATGCGCAGGCCATAGATGCCTGCCAAGCCAATGCTGGCGCGGCGTTCGATTGGTGTCATTGCGGAAGATGAAACGGGCATGAATGCACTTTGGAATCTTTTTCGAAGTCGCGTATATTAGCAGGTCGCCCAACCCGACGCATGATCCATGGAATACATCAAAATCCGCGGTGCACGCACCCACAATCTCAAGAACATCAGCCTCGATCTGCCGCGCAACCAGCTGGTGGTGATCACCGGACTTTCCGGTTCGGGCAAGTCCTCACTCGCATTCGATACCCTGTATGCCGAGGGGCAGCGGCGTTATGTGGAGTCGCTCTCGGCCTATGCGCGCCAGTTTTTGCAGTTGATGGAAAAGCCGGATGTGGACCTGATCGAGGGGCTCTCGCCTGCCATCGCCATCGAGCAGAAGGCCACTTCGCACAACCCGCGTTCCACTGTGGGTACCGTCACCGAGATTCACGATTATCTGCGTCTGCTGTTCGCGCGTGCGGGTGATCCGTATTGTCCTCAGCACGACATCGTGTTGCAGGCGCAATCGGTGGGGCAGATGGTGGACTCGGTTCTCGCGTTGCCGGAAGGTACAAAGGTGATGATCCTGTCGCCCATCGTGGTGGAGCGCAAGGGCGAACAGGCTGATCTGTTCGACGAGTTGCGCGCGCAGGGCTTCGTGCGTCTGCGCGTGAACGGCAAGGTGTGCGAGATGGATGCGCTGCCCAAGCTGGCGAAGAACTCGAAGCACACCATCGAGATCGTGGTGGACCGGCTGAAAGTTTCGCCGGACATCAAACAGCGGCTGGCGGAGTCCTTTGAAACGGCGTTGCGCCATGCCGACGGCCGCGCGCTGGCGGTGGAGATGGATACCGGCAAGGAACACCTGTTCTCGGCCAAGTTCGCCTGCCCGGTGTGCAACTACTCGCTGCAGGAACTGGAGCCGCGCCTGTTCTCGTTCAACAGTCCGATGGGCGCATGCCCGAAGTGCGACGGCCTGGGCGTGATCTCGTTCTTTGATCCGGCGCGCATCGTGGCTTTCCCCAATCTGTCTTTGAGCGGCGGCGCGATCAAGGGCTGGGACCGGCGCAACCAGTTCTATTTCCAGATGCTGGACAGTCTGGCGAAGCATTACGACTTCGACCTGGAGCGTCCGTTCGAGAGCCTGCCGGAGAAGATCCAGAAAGTTGTGCTGTACGGCAGCGGGCGCGATGAAATCGCTTTCACCTATATGAACGAGCGCGGCAAGAAGATGCTGCGCGAGCATGCCTTCGAGGGCATCGTGAACAATCTGGAACGGCGCTACACGGAGACGGAATCGCCGACCGTGCGCGAGGAGCTGGCGAAGTACCTGAACTCGTGTTCGTGTCCGGAGTGCAAGGGCACGCGCCTGCGCGAGGAAGCGCGCCATGTGCGCGTCGCAGAAAAGACCATTTATGAATTGAGCGCACTGCCACTGAAGCAGGCGCTGACTTTTTTCAGCGAGGTGAAGCTGCCTGGCAACAAGCAGGCCATCGCCGAGAAGATCGTGCAGGAGATCGCCAGCCGCCTGACCTTCCTGAACAACGTGGGACTGGAATACCTGTCGCTGGAACGCTCTGCCGAGACACTCTCCGGCGGCGAGGCGCAGCGCATCCGCCTGGCTTCGCAGATCGGTTCCGGGCTGACCGGCGTAATGTATGTGCTGGACGAACCCTCCATCGGTCTGCACCAGCGCGACAACGATCGTTTGCTGGATACGCTGAAGCGCCTGCGCGACATGGGCAACAGCGTGATCGTGGTGGAGCATGACGAAGACGCGATCCGTACCGCCGATTATGTGGTCGATATGGGGCCGGGTGCGGGCGAGCATGGCGGCACCGTGGTGGCGCAAGGCACGCCAAAGGAAGTGGTCGCCAACCCGCAGTCGCTGACCGGCGATTACCTCTCGGGACGCAAGCGCATCCAGCCACCGAAGACTTATCGCAAGCCCGACCCGGAACGCAGGTTGAAAATCATCGGCGCTTCAGGCAACAATCTAAAAGAGGTGACGCTGGATCTGCCGGTAGGCCTGCTCACCTGCATCACCGGCGTTTCCGGTTCCGGCAAGTCAACGCTCATCAACGACACGCTTTACAACGCCGTGGCACAGCATCTGTACGGCAGCAATGCCGAGCCCTCAGCGTACCGAGAGATGACCGGACTGGAATTCTTCGACAAAGTCATCAACGTGGACCAGTCGCCGATCGGACGCACGCCGCGCTCCAATCCGGCGACTTATACCGGGCTGTTCACCCCGATCCGCGACCTGTTCGCCGGCGTGCCGACCTCGCGCGAACGCGGCTACGGCCCGGGACGCTTCTCGTTCAACGTGAAGGGCGGACGTTGCGAATCGTGCCAGGGCGACGGCGTGATCAAGGTGGAGATGCACTTCCTGCCCGACGTGTATGTACCGTGCGACGTATGCCACGGCCAGCGCTACAACCGCGAGACGCTGGAGGTGCAATACAAAGGAGCCAACATCCACAAAGTGCTGAACATGACGGTGGAACAGGCGTACGAGTTCTTCAAACCCGTGCCCGTCATCGCGCGCAAGTTGAAGACCCTGCTCGACGTCGGCCTGGGTTACATCACCTTGGGACAGAGTGCCACGACCCTTTCCGGCGGCGAAGCGCAGCGCGTAAAGCTGTCGCTGGAGCTCTCCAAACGCGACACCGGGCGCACGCTCTACATTCTCGACGAACCGACCACCGGACTGCATTTCCACGATATCGACATGCTGCTGAAAGTGGTCCACAAACTGCGCGATCAGGGGAATACCGTGGTGGTGATCGAACACAACCTGGATGTGATCAAGACCGCCGACTGGGTGATCGATCTGGGACCGGAAGGCGGCGACGGCGGCGGCCGCATCGTGGCGCAGGGTTCGCCCAGGACGATCGCGGCCAACAAGGATAGCGTGACCGGGCCGTACCTGAAGAAACTGCTTGGATAGGTTGGCAGCGGGGGATGAAAGGGCGAAAACAACAAGACCGGGATAACCCGGCCTTGTTCGTTGCTTGCTTGCGGCGAAAATTACTCGCCGGCGACTTCGACCGGCTGCGCTTCTGCCGGGCGGTCCAGCAGTTCGACCAGCGCCATCGGGGCGTTGTCGCCCTTGCGGAAACCGAATTTGAGGATGCGCGAGTAGCCGCCGTTGCGGGCTGCATAGCGCGGGCCAAGTTCGTCGAACAGCTTGCTCACCATCTCGCGGTCGCGCAGACGGGCGAACGCCAGACGGCGGTTGGCCAGGCTCGGATTCTTGCCCAGGGTCAGGATCGGTTCTGCCACGCGGCGCAGTTCCTTTGCCTTGGGCAAGGTGGTCTTGATGACTTCGTGACGCAGCAGCGAAACGGTCATGTTGCGCAACATCGCCAAACGATGGCTGCTGGTGCGATTGAGTTTTCTAAGTCCTAAACGATGACGCATGATTTTCCTCTTTTGCTTTCTGAACCGGCTTCAACCAGTCAGGCTTTATTTCTCGGACACTGCCGCCCAGTTTTCCAGCTTCATGCCCAGCGACAGATCATGCTCGGCCAGAATTTGCTTGATCTCGTTGAGCGATTTGCGGCCCAGGTTCGGCGTGCGCAACAGATCGGCTTCGGTGTACTGGATCAGGTCGCCGATGTAATGAATGCTCTGCGCTTTCAGACAGTTGG
This sequence comes from Ferrigenium sp. UT5, assembly GCF_045866295.1. NCBI lineage: Bacteria > Pseudomonadati > Pseudomonadota > Betaproteobacteria > Nitrosomonadales > Gallionellaceae > Ferrigenium > Ferrigenium sp. UT5. Next base: position 13,935 of record NZ_BAAFRY010000020.1, on the reverse strand, counting down.
AAGAGCGCGGAGTCAGTTCAAGATCGTCCACCGGACGCAGCAGCATCGGATCGACTTTCGGCGCCTGCGGTTTTTCAACCGGGGCAGGGGTGCCTTCCAAAGCGGCAAACACGGAGAATTGCTCAACCAGAATCCGCGCGGCATAACGGATCGACTCTTCCGGATCAATGGCGCTATTGGTCTCGATATCGATGATCAGCTTGTCCAGGTCTGTGCGCTGCTCGACGCGGGCGCTTTCGACCGCATAGCTGACGCGCAGGATCGGGCTGAAGGAGGCATCCAGGGCGATATGGCCGACCGATTTGGTCGCACCCGGTTGCTGGCGCGAAATGGCGGACACGTAACCGCGGCCCTGTTCGATCTTGATTTCCATGTCCAGCTTGCCGCCGGCGGTCAAATGCGCAATGACGTGATCCGGATTGATCACTTCGGTATCGGCATCGACCTCGATGTCTGCGGCGGTCACGACTCCGGCACCTGCTTTCTTCAGGTGCAGCGTGGCTTCCTGCTTGCCATGCAATTTGAGCACAAGACCTTTCAGGTTCAGCAGAATCTCGACCACGTCTTCCTGCACGCCGTCGATCGGCGAGTATTCGTGCAGCACGCCGGCGATCTTGACTTCGGTCACCGCATAGCCGGGCATCGAGGACAGCAGGATGCGACGCAGGGCATTGCCCAGCGTATGGCCATAGCCGCGCTCGAAGGGCTCCATCACCACCCGGGCCTTGGTCGCCGAGATGTTCTGCACATCGATAATGCGCGGCTTCAACAAATTATTGGTAGGCATATTCGACTCCGCGTTGATTACTTGGAATACAACTCGACAACGAGGTGCTCATTGATGGTTGCCGGCAGTTCGGACCGTTGCGGCAATGCCTTGAACGTGCCCTTGAACGCTTTGCTGTCCACTTCAAGCCACTCCGGGAAACCGCGTTGTTCTGCTGCTTCCAGGGCAGATTTCAGGCGCAACTGATTCCTGGATTTATCGGCGACTTCGACGACGTCCCCCGGCTTGACCTGGTATGAAGGAATGTTTACGCGCTTGCCGTTGACCAGGATGCTGTTATGGCGCACGGTCTGACGCGCTTCGGCACGGGAACCGCCAAAACCCATACGGTAGGCGACGTTGTCCAGCCGCGATTCAAGAATCTGCAGCAGGCTTTCGCCGGTGATGCCGCGCGATCTTTCTGCACGCTTGTAGGTCAGGCGGAATTGGCCTTCCAGCACGCCGTAAATGCGGCGCAGTTTTTGTTTTTCGCGCAGTTGCCCGCCGTATTCTGAAACCCGCTGGTTACGGCGCTGGCCATGCTGGCCGGGCGGATAGGCGCGGCGCTCGACCGCACACTTGTCGGTGAAGCATTTTTCAGCTTTCAGAAACAGCTTCTCGCCTTCGCGGCGGCACTGACGGCACTTTGCATCAAGATTTCTAGCCAAGATCCATACTCCTTAAATACGGCGCTTTTTCGGGGGACGGCAACCGTTGTGCGGCACCGGCGTAATGTCCGAAATGCTGGTGATTTTGAAGCCGGCTGCGTTCAGGGCGCGCACGGCGGACTCGCGTCCGGGGCCGGGGCCCTTGATGCGCACTTCCAGATTCTTGACCCCGCACTCAACAGCGGATTTACCCACTGTTTCGGCAGCGATCTGCGCCGCGAACGGCGTGCTCTTGCGCGAGCCCTTGAACCCCTGCGCGCCACTGGTGGACCAAGCCAAGGTGTTACCCTGACGGTCGGTGATGGTCACGATGGTGTTGTTGAAGGAAGCGTGAACGTGGGCGATGCCTTCGGCAACGTTCTTCTTAACTTTCTTGCGCACTTTCGTGCTGGTCTTTGCCATGGTTGCTGTCCTCTACTAAATTACTTTTTCGCGCCGGCGATGGATTTGCGCGGACCTTTGCGGGTGCGAGCATTGGTGCGGGTGCGTTGGCCGCGGCAGGGCAAGCCGCGACGGTGGCGCAAGCCGCGGTAGCAGCCCATGTCCATCAGCCGCTTGATATTCATCGTCACTTCACGACGCAGGTCGCCCTCAACCGTGAACTTGGCAACTGCATCGCGCAGCCTTTCCATTTCGGAATCGCTAATGTCCTTGATTTTGGTCGAGACCGTGACACCGGCTGCAGCACAAATTTGCTGCGCGCGGGTCCGTCCGATGCCATAAATGGCGGTCAACGCAATTTCAGCGTGTTGGTGGTTTGGAATGTTTACACCGGCAATACGAGCCATGCAGCTACCCTATCGTTCAAAAGTTGCGAATTCTAACATCCAGCGGCGATTAAACTCAATCAACCCTGGCGCTGTTTGTGGCGCGGATCACTGCTGCAGATCACACGAACCACACCTTTGCGCCGCACAATCTTGCAGTTGCGGCACACTTTTTTCACGGACGCTTGGACTTTCATTTGCTTCTCCTTGCTTCTCTCTCAATTTCGACTACTTGCTACGGAACACGATGCGCGCCCTGGTCAAGTCGTAAGGCGACACATCAACCGTCACCTTGTCTCCGGGCAAAATCCGGATGTAATGCATTCGCATCTTGCCGGAGATATGTCCCAATACCTCAAAACCGTTTTCCAACTTCACTTTGAAAGTTGCATTGGGCAGGGCCTCCACAATCTCGCCCTGCATCTGAATGACATCTTCCTTTGCCATCCGCGAATCAACTCGCTTTGAAATTGGCCTTTTTCAACAGGTTTTCATACTGGTGCGTCATCAGGTACGACTGCACTTGCGCCATGAAATCCATGGTTACCACCACCAGAATCAGCAACGAGGTCCCGCCAAAATAGAAGGGTACATTCCACTTGACCACCAGAAATTCCGGCAACAGACATACCAGCGTTATATAAACCGCACCGACCATGGTCAGGCGCAACATGATTTTCTCGATGTAACGGGCGGTCTGTTCTCCGGGACGAATCCCGGGCAGGAACGCTCCGCTCTTCTTCAAATTGTCGGCCGTATCTTTCGGGCTGAACACCAGCGCGGTGTAAAAGAAGCAGAAGAATATGATCGCTGCCGCGTAAAACATCACATAGATCGGCTGCCCCGGGGCGAGTTTGTCGCTCACGTCCCGCAACCACAGCATGCTCCCGCCGGAACCGAACCAGCCGGCAAGGGTGGCGGGAAACAAAATAATACTCGAAGCAAAAATCGGAGGAATCACACCCGCCATGTTCAGCTTCAGCGGCAGGTGCGAACTCTGTCCGCCATAGATTTTGTTTCCGACCTGGCGCTTCGCATAGTTGACCAGGACCTTGCGCTGGCCGCGCTCAACGAAAACCACCAGCGCGGTGACCAGGATGGCGCCAAAAAACAAGGCCAGCACCAACGGCACGGAAAATGCGCCGGTTCGCGCCATTTCCAGAGTCTTGCCGATCGCGCTGGGCAAGCCCGCCGCAATCCCGGCAAAAATGATCAGCGAAATGCCGTTACCCAAGCCACGTTCGGTAATCTGCTCGCCCAGCCACATCAAAAACATGGTGCCCGTAACCAGCGTGACGACCGTAGTCAATTGAAACATGACGCCGGGATGCAACACCAGATCCTTTTGGGACTGCAGCATCACCGCGATCCCGAACGACTGGAACAAGGCCAGCACCAGGGTGCCGTAGCGCGTGTACTGGGTAATCTTGCGCCGCCCGGCTTCGCCTTCTTTTTTCAACTGTTCCAGATGCGGCACTGCAATCGCGGCCAATTGCATGATGATCGAAGCCGAGATGTACGGCATGATTCCCAACGCAAGAATGGTAAAGCGCTCCAGTGCGCCACCCGAAAACATGTTGAACATGCCGAGAATGCCGCCTTGCTGCTGCTTGAACAAATCCGCCAACACATTGGGGTCGATACCAGGCACTGGGATATGCGCGCCGATGCGATAGACCACCAGCGCCCCCAGCAGGAACCACAGCCGGGTACCCAGGTCACCATATCTCGCTTTGACTGCCGGTTTACTCACCATGCATCCTTATTCCGCAACCGAACCGCCAGCCGCTTCGACTGCGGCGCGCGCGCCCTTGGTCAGCACCAAGCCTTGCAGCTTGACGGCACGGGTTATCTCTCCGGACAAAATCACCTTGGCCGTCAGCGCATTGGCAGAAATGACGCCCGCCTGTTTCAGCACCAGCAGATCGATCGTGTCAACCGGCAACTTTTCCAGATCGGACAGGCGTACCTGGGCCGTGTCGTTGCGCGTCAACGAAACAAAGCCGCGCTTGGGCAGACGGCGCTGCAAAGGCATCTGACCGCCTTCGAAACCGACCTTATGAAAACCGCCGGCACGGGATTTTTGCCCCTTGTGGCCGCGACCCGCCGTTTTGCCGAGTCCGGAACCGATGCCGCGTCCGACGCGACGCTTGGCGTGCTTGGAACCTTGTTCAGGTTTGATTTGATTGAGTTGCATTTATGCCTCGCACTTGACCAGGTAATACACTTTGTTAATCATGCCGCGCACCGCCGGGGTGTCTTCCACCACAACCGTGTGATTGATGCGGCGCAGACCGAGGCCGCGCACCGTGTCGCGATGCGACTGCTTGGTGCCGATGACGCTCTTGATCTGCGTAACTTTCAATGTTTTTGCTTGAGCCATGGTTACCCCGCGATCTCTTCTACGCTTTTGCCGCGTTTGGCGGCGATCTCTGCCGGAGAATTCAAAGCCAGCAGCCCGTTCAAGGTGGCACGAACAACGTTATACGGGTTGCTGGAGCCGATGCACTTGGCCAGCACGTTGCGCACGCCGACCGCCTCGAACACCGCGCGCATCGCACCGCCGGCGATAATCCCGGTACCGTCCGACGCCGGAAGCATGACAACCTTGGCGGCGCCGTGACGCCCAACGACAGCATGGTGCAGCGTCCCGTCCTTGAGATTGACCTTGACCAGCTTGCGACGGCATTCTTCCATCGCCTTCTGTACGGCAACCGGAACTTCCTTCGATTTACCCTTGCCCATACCGACGCGGCCGTCACCGTCACCCACCACGGTCAGCGCGGCAAAACCCATGATGCGCCCGCCCTTGACCACCTTGGTGACGCGATTGACGTGAATCATCTTCTCGATGAGGCCGTCGCCCTTATCTTCTTGTTGCTGATTCTTGCCTTGTTGCGCTTTAGCCATGATTCACCCCAGATTTAGAACTGCAAGCCATTTTCGCGCGCGGCATCCGCCAGCGCCTTGATGCGACCATGGTACTTGTTACCGGAACGGTCAAACGCAACAGAAGTTACGCCTGCGCTCTTGGCCTTTTCTGCAATACGCTTGCCAACCGCCGCCGCGGCAGCGGTATTGCCGCCGTGGGCGAGCTCCTTCCGCAGTTCAGCTTCCAGCGTCGAGGCACTTGCCAGCACGGTGCTCCCGTCCGCAGAGATCACCTGTGCATAAATGTGCAGATTGGTGCGATGGATGGCCAGACGAACCGCCTTCTGCTGGGCGATCCTTGCACGGGTTTTACGGCCTCTGCGCTGACGCGCTTCGTTCTTGTTCAACATATCAACCTCGATTATTTCTTCTTGGTTTCTTTCAGGATCACCACCTCATCCGCGTATCGCACGCCCTTGCCCTTGTAAGGCTCGGGTTCACGGTAAGCGCGAATTTCGGCAGCAACTTGTCCGACCTGCTGCTTGTCCGCACCGGTCAGCACGATTTCGGTTTGCGACGGTGTCGCAACTTTTACCCCTTTGGGCATCTTGTGCACCACGGGATGCGAAAAGCCCAGGGTCAAATTCAGCGCATCGCCGGCAGCTTGCGCACGGTAACCGACACCCACCAGGGTCAGCTTGCGCTCGAAGCCTTTGCTCACTCCGGACACCATGTTCGCCAGCAAGGCACGCAGCGTTCCCGATTGGGCATCGGCTTGCTTGGATTCATCAGCCGCCTTGCACAACAGCGTATCGCCCTCGCGCTCGACTTTCACATCCCCCTTCAACACCTGGGTCAAAGTACCCAACGGACCCTTGACGGAGATTTTATCGGCTGCAACCGTCACTTCGACGCCGGACGGTACCAGCACAGGATTTTTAGCAACTCTAGACATGTTTCCCCCCTTAAGCGACGATGCAGAGAACTTCGCCGCCGATTCCATTGGCGCGCGCAATGCGATCAGTCATCAAACCTTTGGAGGTGGAAACGATCGCGATTCCCAGACCGTTCATCACGCGCGGAATATCCTCGCTGCCTTTATAGACACGCAAACCCGGACGGCTCACGCGCTGGATTTTTTCAATCACAGGACGATCGGCGTAGTACTTCAGACCGATTTCCAGGGAGGGTTTGCCGTCATGGTCCACGACCTTGAATCCCTCCACATATCCCTCGTCCTGCAGCACCTTGGCAATCGCCACCTTGATCTTGGAAGAAGGCATCGAAACCACTATTTTTTCCGCCATCTGCGCATTGCGAATGCGCGTCAACATGTCGGAGATCGGATCACTCATACTCATAAATTCACCCTTACCAGCTGGCCTTAACTACACCTGGAATTTCACCGCGCATCGCGTATTCGCGCAACTTGGTACGCCCCAAACCGAATTTACTGAACACTCCGCGCGGACGACCCGTCAGCGCGCAACGGTTGCGCAAACGCACCGGACTGGAGTCGCGCGGCAATGCCTGAAGTTTCTGGCGGGCCGCAAAGCGCTCCTCCTCGCTGATCGAAACATTGCTTGCGATCGCCAACAGCTCGGCGCGCTTGGCGGCGAATTTCTTGACGACCTCGCGGCGCTTCTGGTCGCGGTTAATTACAGCAGTTTTAGCCATATCACCCTCAATTCTTCAATGGGAATTTGAACGCCATGAGCAAAGCCCTGGCTTCCTCGTCACTTTTTGCGGTGGTCGTGATCGTGATGTTCATGCCGCGCAGTGCGTCGATCTTGTCGTACTCGACCTCGGGGAAAATGATCTGTTCCTTGATGCCCATGTTGTAATTGCCACGACCATCAAAAGACTTGCCGGAGATGCCACGGAAGTCACGGATACGCGGAATGGCAATCGTCACCAGGCGATCCATGAATTCGAACATGCGATCACGGCGCAGGGTCACCTTGCAGCCGACCGGATAATTTTCGCGAATCTTGAAACCGGCGATGGACTTCTTGGATTTGGTCACCACCGGCTTTTGCCCGGCGATTTTCTGCATGTCCGCAACCGCGTGATCCATGACCTTCTTGTCGGCAACCGCCTCGCCCACCCCCATATTGAGGGTGATTTTTTCGATGCGCGGCACTTCCATCACGGATTTGTAGCCAAACTGCTTCATCAGCTGAGGCGCCACCGTATTCTTGTAGTAGTCGTATAAACGAGCCATTTGTTACCCCTTACGCAATCACTTCGCCGCTGGACTTGAACACGCGCACTTTGCGCCCGTCTTCCAGTGACTTTACGCCCACGCGATCGGCTTTTTTGCTGCTCGCGTTGTAGATGGCGATATTGGAAACATGCACGGGCTTCTCGATTTCAACGATACCGCCAGCACTACCCTTCATTGGATTCGGCTTCTGGTGCTTCTTGACTTTGTTGATCCCCGCCACCAGCACCTGGTCGCCGCTGACGTTCAGCACGCTGCCGCGACTCCCCTTGTCTTTGCCGGCGATGACGATCACGTCATCATTTTTTCTGATTTTGCGCATGATTTATCCTCGACTATCGCTTACAGCACTTCCGGCGCCAGAGACACGATCTTCATGAAGCGCTCGGTGCGCAGTTCACGAGTGACCGGCCCGAAGATGCGCGTCCCGATCGGCTCCAGCTTGTTGTTGAGCAACACCGCGGCATTGCCGTCAAACTTGATCAGAGAACCATCGGAGCGGCGCACGCCCTTGGCGGTACGCACGACGACAGCGCTATACACTTCGCCTTTTTTAACGCGCGAACGCGGAGCGGAATCACGGATGCTGACCTTGATCACGTCGCCGACGCCGGCATAACGGCGCTTGGAACCGCCCAACACCTTGATGCACATGACAGAACGAGCACCGGTGTTGTCGGCTACATTCAAAACAGACTGCATTTGTATCATTTTTTAATCTCCAACTTTTTCCGCCTGCGGCGGCTAGTTTTGGAACCCGTTCGGGTTAGGCCGCCGCAAGCGACGGTGAAACGAAGCCGCGCATTCTAGTCAAACCTGCCAACCTGCGCAAGCACTATTTCTAATTTATGCTGCCAGCAGTGCTCAAGCCGTCTTGACCACGCGCCACGACTTGGTTTTGGACAGCGGCCGGGTTTCTTCGATCGTCACGACATCGCCATGGTTGCATTCGTTGTTCTCGTCGTGCGCGTGGTATTTCTTGGAAACACGCACCACCTTGCCCAGCACCGGGTGTTTGACCTTGCGCTCCACCAGCACGGTGACCGTCTTGTCCATCTTGTCGCTCACAACCGTGCCCGTCAGCGCACGCTTCAGATTCGTCGCACTCATTGCTGCACACCTTTTTCTGTCAATACTGTTTTAATCCGGGCGATGTTGCGGCGCACCGTGTTCAATTGGCTGGTATTGCTCAGTTGCTGGGTCGCCAACTGCATGCGCAGACCGAATTGAGCCTTGCCCAGGGAGAGCAACTCCTGCTGCAAGTCAGCCACCGATTTTTTCTTCAGTTCGTTCGCCTTCATGATCACATCCCCACCTGTCTGACGACAAAGGTCGTCTCGATCGGCAACTTCGCGGTTGCCAGCTTGAACGCTTCGCGCGCCAACGACTCCGGCACACCGTCCATTTCGTACAACATTTTGCCGGGACGAATCTCGGCGACGTAGTACTCGGGATTGCCCTTGCCGTTACCCATCCGGACTTCAGCCGGTTTTTGCGAAATAGGCTTGTCCGGGAAGATGCGGATCCAGATCCGGCCGCCGCGCTTGATATGCCGCGTCATGGCGCGACGCGCCGCCTCGATCTGACGCGCAGTCAGGCGGCCGCGGCCTACGGCCTTGAGCCCGAATTCGCCGAAACTGACCTGGTTGCCGCGCGTTGCAACGCCGGTGTTGCGGCCTTTTTGTTCCTTGCGGTATTTTCTTCTAGCTGGCTGTAGCATGTTTCGCTCCCGACTTTCTTACTTTCTTTTCTGGCTCGGCAACAACGGGAGCAGCAACTTCCTGCTGACCAGTATGGTCACCCTTGTAAACCCACACCTTCACCCCAATGATGCCGTAGGTGGTTTTCGCTTCGGCAAAACCGTAGTCGATGTCGGCGCGCAGGGTGTGCAAAGGCACACGTCCTTCGCGATACCACTCGGTGCGGGCGATTTCGATGCCGTTGAGACGGCCGCCGCTCATGATCTTGATCCCCTGCGCCCCGAGACGCATCGCGTTCTGCATCGCGCGCTTCATGGCACGACGGAACATGATGCGTTTCTCCAGTTGCTGTGTAATCGATTCGGCAATCAGTTGCGCGTCGATTTCCGGCTTGCGCACCTCCTCGATGTTGAGCCCTACGTCCGGCAGCCCCATGCGGAGTCGTAACTCGGCACGCAGCTTCTCGATATCCTCGCCTTTTTTGCCAATCACCACCCCCGGTCGCGCCGTATAGATGGTGATCTTGGCATTCTTGGCAGGGCGCTCGATGACAATCTTGGAAACCCCGGCGCCTGCCAGTTTTTTCTTCAGATAATCGCGAACCTCGATGTCCTTGAGCAACAACTCCGAGAAATTCTTGCTATTCGAATACCACTTGGATGTCCAGTTTTTCTGGACGCTCAAACGGAACCCGATCGGATTAATTTTCTGACCCATGCTGTTAGCTCCCGACGGTGATCGTAATGTGGCAGGTTTGCTTCTCGATGCCGGTCCCGCGCCCCTTGGCGCGCGGGATCATGCGTTTCAGAGAAGCGCCCTTGTCCACATAGATGGTGGAGACTTTCAATTCGTCGATGTCCGCGCCGTCGTTATGCTCAGCGTTGGCGATGGCGGAATCAAGCGCCTTCTTGAGGATGGCGCCACCCTTCTTCGGGCTGAAAGTTAGAATGTTCAACGCTTGCGCCACGGGCAGGCCGCGAATCTGGTCTGCGACCAGGCGTGCTTTTTGTGCCGACAAACGAACACCACGAATGACTGCTGTTGTACTCATCATGTCTCCTTATTTCTTGGCGACTGCTTTTTTATCGGCAGCATGACCTTTGAAGGTGCGAGTCAAAGAGAATTCGCCAAGTTTGTGCCCCACCATATTTTCGGAGACATAGACCGGAACGTGCTGTTTGCCGTTGTGCACCGCGATGGTCAGGCCCACAAACTCGGGCAAGACCACGGAACGACGCGACCAGGTCTTGACCGGGCGCTTGTCGCTGGTGGCGCGCACCGTCTCGACTTTTTTGAGCAGATGCAGGTCAACGAACGGACCCTTTTTGATAGAACGTGCCATATCCTGTTACCCCTTAAACCTGAAAGCGGCGGCGCACGATCATGCCGCTCGTCCGCTTGTTGCTACGAGTGCGATACCCCTTGGCTGGAACACCCCAGGGACTGACCGGATGCCGACCGGCGGCGGTCTTGCCTTCGCCACCACCGTGCGGGTGATCCACCGGGTTCATCGCCACACCGCGCACTGTCGGGCGGATGCCGCGCCAGCGATTTGCGCCGGCCTTGCCGATCGAACGCAGCAAGTGCTCACCGTTGCCGACCTCGCCCAGCGTGGCGCGACAATCAATGTGCACCTTGCGGATTTCACCGGAACGCAAGCGCAATTGAGCATAGCTGCCTTCACGCGCCAAAAGCTGAACCGATGTACCGGCAGAGCGCGCCAACTGCGCCCCTTTGCCAGGCAGCATTTCGATGGCATGGATGGTCGAACCCACCGGCATGTTGCGCAACGGCAAGGTGTTGCCAGTCTTGATTGGCGCTTCCGAGCCGCTCATCAGTTCCGCCCCGGCCGCAATTCCCTTGGGCGCAAGGATGTAGCGACGCTCGCCATCCGCGTACAACAACAAGGCCAGATGGGCGCTGCGGTTCGGATCGTATTCCAAACGCTCGACAACAGCCGGAATCCCATCCTTGTTGCGCTTGAAATCCACCAGGCGATAGTGTTTCTTGTGCCCGCCGCCCATATGGCGCACGGTAATGTGGCCGTTGTGATTGCGTCCCGCTGTGCGCGTTTTTTTCTCCAACAGCGCAGCGACCGGCTTGCCATTGTGCAGCTCCTTATTGACCACGCGCACGACGGCACGTGTGCCCGGCGAGGTTGGTTTGAGTTTGATCAGTGCCATGTTTTACCCCTGCTCACTTGCGGCAAAGTTGATTTCCTGGCCAGCGGCGAGGCTGACGTAGGCCTTTTTCCAGTCTTTGCGACTCCCCATGAAACGGCCGAAGCGTTTCTGCTTGCCCTTCACGTTGCTGACCTGCACGCCCTCAACGGTCACCTTGAACAGCTTTTCCACGGCCGCCTTGATTTCCGGCTTGGTCGCATCGCTTGCCACGTGAAAGATGACCTGCCCGCTCTTCTCCGCAACGAAAGTTGCCTTTTCGGAAATCTGCGGTGCCAGCAACACGTTCAGCAAACGCTCTTCATTGAATTTGGTCGTAGTCATGCCAGCAACTCCTCGATTTTTGCGATCGCATTGCGCGTAACGAGCACATTGGAGAAACGAACCAGACTGACCGGGTCGGCCTGATGCGCCTCGACCACCAGCACGTTGGGCAGGTTGCGCGCCGACAGGTACAGATTCTCGTCGATGCTGTCGGTGATGATCAGCAGACGCGCATCCTGCAAACCTATCCCCTTGATCTTGTCCGCCAGCAGCTTGGTCTTGGGGGCCGAAACCGACAAAGCCTCGATCACGCTCAAGCGACCATCGCTAACCAGCTTGGAGAAGATGGAAGCCAGACCGGCGCGGTACATCTTGCGGTTGATCTTGTGGCTGTAGTTCTGGTCCGGGCTGTTCGGAAAAATCTTGCCGCCGCCTCGCCACAGCGGGCTGGAGGCCATACCGGCGCGCGCACGGCCAGTACCCTTTTGTGCGAACGGCTTGCGCGTGGACTTGGCAATCTCGCTGCGCCCTTTTTGCTTGCTGTTGGCGGAACGCGCGTTGGCCTGGTAAGCCACGACCAGCTGGTGCACCAGCGCTTCGTTGTATTCACGACCGAACAGGTCATCGGAAGCCTTGATGCTCGCACCCGGCTTGCCGTTTTCATTGATTACTTTAAGTTCCATCATGCCCCCGCTTTCACTGCCGGGCGCACGATCACGTCGCCACCAGGCGCACCGGGAACGGCACCACGCACCAACAGCAACTGGCGCTCGGCGTCGATACGAACGATTTGGAGATTTTGCACGGTGCGCTGCACATCGCCGAGATGACCGGTCATGCGCTTGCCCGGGAACACACGGCCCGGATCCTGCGCCATGCCGATGGAACCCGGCACGTTGTGCGACTTGGAGTTACCGTGCGAAGCGCGACCCGATTTGAAGTGGTGACGTTTGATGGTACCAGCATAGCCCTTACCGATCGTCACGCCGGTCACATCGACTTTTTGCCCGACCTGGAACAAGTCCACGCCGACATAGCCGCCCAGCGTCAGCGCAGCGAGCTGCTCCGGCGTGGCGGTGAATTCTTTCAATACGCTACCCGCTTCGACACCCGCTTTGGCAAAATGCCCTGCAGCAGCCTTGGTCACGCGGCTGGCACGGCGCGTCCCATACGCGACCTGCACTGCGCTGTAGCCATCGACGGGAGCGGTTTTGATCTGGGTAACACGATTATTGGACACGTCCAGCACGGTCACCGGCAACGATGTTCCGTCGTCGGTAAAGATGCGGGTCATGCCAATCTTGCGACCGACAAGTCCTAAACTCATTTTTATTTCCTTTATTAAGGGGCCGACTTCAATTGGTCGGCCGATTCGGATACTGCAACCACGGTTACTGCAACTTGATCTCCACATCCACGCCAGCCGGCAGATCCAGCTTCATCAACGCGTCAACCGTCTTGTCGGTCGGGTCGATGATGTCCATCAGGCGCAGGTGGGTGCGAATTTCGAACTGATCACGCGAAGTCTTGTTCACGTGCGGCGAACGCAGCACGTCGAAACGCTCGATCTTGGTCGGCAGGGGAACCGGCCCCTTGACTACCGCGCCGGTGCGCTTGGCAGTGTCCACAATCTGCAATGCAGACTGGTCGATCAAACGGTAGTCGAACGCCTTCAGGCGAATGCGAATTTTTTGACTTTGCATAATCTTCTCTGGCTTCTATGCGGCATTGCCGCTGGTTTAAAGAACGAAAACGCGGGACTACAGCCACGCGAGGGCGCGCATTGTATCCAGTGTCCCGAAACGATGCAACCCAAAGTTGCGCAACATCGGACTTAAAACACGGAACGGGATGATTTAATCCCGTGCCCGCTATTTTCCCGGCGCGATTCTTACTCGATGATCTTGGCAACCACCCCGGCGCCGACGGTACGGCCGCCCTCGCGGATGGCGAAGCGCAGACCTTCTTCCATGGCGATCGGGTTGATCAGATTCACCGTAATGCTCACGTTGTCACCCGGCATCACCATCTCGGTGCCGGCCGGCAGTTCGACCGCTCCGGTCACGTCGGTGGTGCGGAAGTAGAACTGCGGGCGGTAGCCCTGGAAGAACGGGGTGTGGCGACCGCCTTCGTCCTTGCCCAGCACGTAGATTTCGGCAGTGAACTTGGTGTGCGGGGTGATGGAGCCGGGCTTGGCCAGAACCTGGCCACGCTCGACTTCTTCGCGCTTGGTGCCGCGCAGCAGCACGCCGACGTTGTCGCCCGCCTGACCCTGGTCCAGCAGCTTGCGGAACATTTCGACGCCGGTGCAGGTGGTCTTGAGGGTGGGCTTGATGCCGACGATCTCGAGTTCGTCGCCGACCTTGACGATGCCGCGCTCAATCCGGCCGGTCACCACGGTGCCGCGACCGGAGATGGAGAAGACGTCTTCCACCGGCATGATGAAGGCGCCGTCGATGGCGCGTTCCGGGGTCGGGATGTAGGTGTCCAGGGCT
>NZ_BAAFRY010000019.1:0-50187 GCF_045866295.1 Ferrigenium sp. UT5 | reverse complement strand
GTGCGTATGGACTGCGCGATGAAGAATATCTGCGGCTGAAAATACTCACGTCCATGCTCCCGAGGCTCTAAAAAACATGAAATTTACCCACACTCTTTCACGAAGACCCAAAGTGAATTTCTAGAGATTCCCATCAGTCTGTTTCCGGTGCTCGCTTGGGATGAATCTGCTGTGCAATAACTATACCATCTGATCGAAACGCCCTGATTGCCTTGTGATTCGCAGTCAGCTCCATTTTTTGGTGCAGAGGTTTAAGTGGAGTAACCTAACGGTAACGTTCGATGTTACCGGATGGACTTACTGGGGGTGGGGTATTGCTGTGGGGCCTGCCGATTTTGTGGTTTAAGCGGGAGGTTAAAGTTGTGGCATGAATCCTGCTGAACAGATGGGGCGCTACGAAGCATGATTGCGTAGCTTCAAGGGTGGGGGAGTCCGGTTTCCGGGCTTGTTCAATTAGTCTTTCAGGGAGAGTTAGATGAGTGAATTGCGACTTTCAAATATAGAAACAAGAGGTAAGCCGGGCTTGAAGCGGTATGCCATGGTCATCGACCTGCGTCGCTGCATAGGCTGCGATGCCTGCATGACGGCGTGCAAGGCCGAGTTCGATGTGCCCTTGGGCGTGTTCCGTACCTGGGTGCCTTACAAGGTGATCGGAAAATATCCCAAGGTGCGCAAGATGTTCCTGCCGCGCCTGTGCAACCACTGCGACGATCCGCCGTGCGTGCGCGCGTGTCCGGTCGAGGCGACCTACAAGGTGGAAGACGGCGGTTTCGTGTTGCAACGCTATGACCGCTGCATCGGCTGCAAGGCCTGCATGGCATCCTGCCCCTACAACGCGCGCTTCATGCTGCCCAAGCATCGTACCTACACCGATATCACCCGCGTCGTGGACAAGTGCACCTTCTGTCACCATCGCGTCACGCAAGATCTGGTGCCGGCCTGCGTGCAGACCTGTGTCGGTCGTTCCCGCATCTTTGGCGACCTCAATGATCCGAACAGCGAAGTGTCCTATCTGGTCAGTACCCTGCCCACGCAGGTATTGCGCCCGGAAGAAGGCACCAAGCCGCACGTGTTCTACATCGGGGCCGACCGCGGCCATACCGAGATCGGTCGCAAGATTTACGATCCGCAAAGCGTCGTCGAGCTGGAGCGGAATGCGTATCTGAACAATCACAGTTAAGGAGAACCGACATGGGTGACTGGAATGCATTTCATTTGATGCCTTGGTCAGGGGCATATGCGATTTACTTTTTTCTGATCGGTATTTCTGCTGCGATGTATTTTTTTTCCGCGCTGTCGTGGTATCGGCCGGAATTTAAGGAAATGCGTCTGACATCTTTGTATATTTCGTTCGCATTGTTGGGCATCGGTGGGGTTTTGTTGATTGAGGATTTGAGCCAGCCATTGCGCTTTCTCAATATGCTCAACCCGGCATACCTTCACTTCACCTCGCCGTTGGCATGGGGGAGTCTGGCACTGTGCTCATTTGGCCTCGTATCGGTGACTTACCTTTATGTGATCTACAAGAAGCAGGATGAGGCGCTGGCGAAGAAGCTGGCGGTGATCGGCGCCTTGATTGCCTTGGGCTTGCCGATCTATACCGGTTTCGACCTGAGTGCCCACCAGAACCGTCCGGTGTGGAACACGCCGCTGATGCCGGTGCTGTTCGTGGCCTTGTCGTTGCTGTCGGCCGCTGCACTGGCCGCATTCATTGCCAAAGGTGAAGCGTTGTTGGTCATGCTGCGCAGCATCATGTTGTGGACGGCGGTCGCGGTCGCGGCGATGCTGGTCTCCATGCTGGGCACGACCGCCTACGGCGGTGTGACGTCGGAACTGACCTTCATGTTCATGACGACCGGAAGCCTGGGCATGATCTTCATCGGCCTGGGAATCCTGGTGGGGACGGTGGCGCCCATCGGCGTACTGTTGACCAATATGGGAAAACAACAGGGCGGCATGATGCTCGCCGGGGCGCTGTTGCTGGTGGGCGGATTGGCCTTGCGCTATTCCATCCTGATCGGCGGACAGATCGTCCAGACCTACTACTAATTCCAGGGAGAACGCAATGTTAGAAATGGATCGCAGAACATTCCTCAAGGCCAGCGCGGGGGCAACGGCGGTCGCCGCGGCGGCGCCCGGCATCCTCAATGCCATGGAGAACGAGCTGGGCGGGCGCGACATCGGCCCGGTCAGCATGAAGGATCGCCAGGCCATTCCCACCACCTGTCACGTGTGCAACATCCAGGACGGCGCCATCGCCTATGTCGAAGACGGCCGCATCGTCAAGCTGGAAGGCAACCCGGAACACGTCTCCACCCGCGGCCGCCTGTGCGCCAAGGGCAACGCCGGCATGTGGTACACCTACAACCCGGATCGCGTGCTGTATCCGCTCAAGCGCGTCGGCGCGCGCGGCGAAGGCAAGTGGAAGCGCATCACCTGGGACGAGGCGCTCAAGGAAGTGGCGGAAAAGGTCAACGCCGCGCTGAAGCAGGATCCGAACAGTGTCGTGCTGAAATACGGCCGCGACCGCACCGGCGGCGTTCTCGGCCGCTTCATGGACACCCTGGGATCGGGCAGCATCATCAACCATACGTCGGTGTGCGAATCTTCCAAGAAGATCGGCATGGAACCGACCTGGGGGCCGGACATCGAAACCCCCGATTTTGCGAACTCGAAATACATCCTCAACTTCGGTTCCAACGTCCTCGAGGCGGCGTATTTCCACAATCCGTATGCGCAGCGCGTGGCGGAAGGCGTGGCGGAGAACCATGCCAAGCTGGTGACGTTCGATGTGCGCCTGTCCAACACGGCGGGGCGTTCGGACGAGTGGGTGCCGGTGTTCCCCGGCACCGATGGCGCAGTGGCGCTGGCCATCGGCAATGTCATCCTGCGCGAGGATCTGCAGGACAGCGAGTTCATCGACACCTGGTGCAATGTGTCCACCACAGAGCTGAAAGCGCATTACAAGCAGTTCACGCCGGAGTGGGCGTCCAAGATTTCCGGCGTGCCGGTGGAGACCATCGAGCGCATCGCGCGCGAGTTCGCCACCACCAAGCCGGCCACGACCTACACCTATCGCGGACCGGCCAAGCACCTGTACGGGTCGTATCAGGAAAGGGCCTGCATGATGCTGTCCATCATGACCGGCAATGTGGAGAAGCGTGGCGGTTACTGCCTGCCGCGCGGCATGGGTTACAACCAGCCGCAGCCGCAGCCGCCC
Organism: Ferrigenium sp. UT5; assembly: GCF_045866295.1. Lineage (NCBI taxonomy): Bacteria > Pseudomonadati > Pseudomonadota > Betaproteobacteria > Nitrosomonadales > Gallionellaceae > Ferrigenium > Ferrigenium sp. UT5. The sequence continues at coordinate 46,967 of NZ_BAAFRY010000019.1, read as the reverse complement.
AAGCCGGCCAAGGCGAGCTACGTGAGCCACCATCATCACCCGAACTACCCGCTGGCCGGGCATGGCGTGTCGCACATGACACCGCTGGCCATCGCGGAAGGGCATCTGAAGTGCAATGTGTACTTCACCTACATGGACAACCCGGTCTATACCAATCCGGGCGCCCAGGCCTTGTGGGGTGAGATGTTCCGCAATGAAAAGCTGATCCCCTACTATGTTTCCATGAGCACGGTGATCGGCGAGGAAACCGCGCTGGCCGACCTGATTCTGCCGGACTGCATGTACCTGGAACGGTACGAGCCGGAATCCATGCCGAACTCGCTGTGGCCGTGGGTGGGTTTCCGCCAGCCGGTCATCAAGCCGCTCGGCGAGACGCGCGAGACGCGCATCATCCTGCGCGATCTTGTCCACACGCTGGATCCCGATGGCAAGCGCGGCATGAAGAAGTACTGGAACTTCAAGGATGGCGAGGACTACATGCGCCAGCAGTTCGACGACATTCCTGGCCTGAAAGAGGCGGGTGGTGTGAACTGGCTCAAGAAACACGGCGTGTGGCCGGTCTATGGCAAGCTCAATCCGCGTACCGGCAAGATCTCCGACAACACCGGCCGCGAGATCCAGGCAGAGTTCGGTCTGCACATGAAAGAAGTATCTGCGGGCGATATGGCGGGTGCGACGGTGAGCGGACACGGCACGATCATGAAGAACGGCAAGGCCATCGGTTTGCGCCGCAACGGCAAGAACTACGTGGGCTTCCCGACGCATGACCGCCTGATCAACATCCGCGTGGATGAGTGGGCGAAATATGGCTTCAACCCGATGCCGACCTTCAAGCAGATCCCGTGGCACAAGACCATGAAGGACGACGAGATGGTGCTGACCACCTTCAAGCTCAATGTTCATGTGCAGTCGCGCACGGCTTCCGTGAAGTGGCTGGCTGAGATCGCGCACAGCAATCCGGCCTGGATGAACCCTGAAACCGCTTCCGCCATCGGTGTCGTCACCGGCGATTTGGTGCGAGTGGAGAGCCCGGTCGGCTACATGGTGACCAAGGCCTATGTGACCGAAGGCATCCACCCCAAGGTCGTCGCCGTCTCGACCGGCTGCGGGCACTGGGAATATGGCCGTCTGGCGACGCTGACGCACAAGAGCAAGAAGGGCGGCGAATTCGGTGCACAGGACGATGCCGACTTGAACAACGTCTGGTGGGAAGACAAGGGCGTCCATCCGAACGTCGTCATCCCGGTGGTCGTTGATCCGATCGGCGGCTCGCAGGGCTGGTACGATACGGTGGTGAAGGTGACCAAGGCGGGCGCTGGCGACAAGTACGGTGACGTGCATGGCGACTGGGACAAGCACCTTGCGGCCTCCAGGGAAACCCTGCGTTACGCCTACACAGGTGACATGCATCGCAAGATGCACCCGGAAATGGCCTCCTGGGGTGGTCCGGCGTCCGTCAAGTCGGACGGACACCACTGACGCGTCCTGAATCCTTCGCTGCCGCACACAGTCGCGGCGGCGAAGGGGGAAAGTCGGTAGCACAGTAGCAGAGCGATGTAGCCCGGCACTTTCTTCCCTGCCGGGCTTTTTTTTGAGAGGATGCTTCATGACTTCAGCCATACAAGATCAGGCGCCTGCGGCATTGTCCGTGGCGGAGCAGATCGCCGAATACCGCGCGCGCGCCAACCTGCACCGCATGTTGGCGGGCGCCTTCCTGGAAGAACCGTCGCAGGCTTATCTGGCCGGCCTGCGCAGCGACGAGGCGGGCCAAACCCTGCAAGCCTTCGGGGTGGTCTTCGATGACGATTTCACCAAGGCGCCTTTGCCGGAATTGCAGGAAACCCTGGCCTGCGAATTCGCCGCACTGTTCCTGGTGTCGGGCGGCTGCCCGGCGGTCGAATCCCTGCGCATGACGGGACGTTTCCAGCAGCAGCCTTATTTCGAAACGCGCGATTTCTACGCGCGTTGCGGATTCGAACTGGCCAGCGCGCGCCATCCTGTGTTCTACGACCAGATGGGGGTGGAACTGTCGTTCATGGCGGCACTGTTGGAGCGCGCCGCCGATGCGCTGGAACAAAGCAACGAAGTGGGCCATGCGCAGCATCTGAAGGACCTCAAGCGCTTCTGGGTGCAACACACGGGGCGCTGGGTGCGCGGCTACAGCACCCTGTTGCAGCAGGCTACGGCCCATTCCTTCTTCCGTGAAATGGCCAAATTGCTGGCCGCCTATGCCGATTGGGAACTATCGCTGCTCGGGGTGAAGGTCGATGACGTGGATCAGGGTCGATTGAAAGTGCCGCAGGCCGAGATCGAATACGAATTCGATCCGGATGAGCCGGTGTGCAATGCGTGCGAGAAGGACAAGTCCGACACCACGGAGCTGGATGCGCTGTTGCAGACTGTGGACATCTCGCTGATCGAAAAACGGCTGCAGCAGAAGAAGGTGGTCTGACATGCATTACCTGTGGGACTGGGGCGAGTTGCAGCATTTGTGGAACAACGGCGATTTCGACGAAGTGCACGACTGGTTGAACGAGCGCTGGGCGACACTGGTCAGGAACAAGCAGGGGGCGGACAAGGATGCGGATGCGCGTTTCATGCAGGGTCTGGCCTTCGCGGCGATGGCCTTGCATTTCGTGCAGACCGCCAACCAGGAAGGTGCGCGCCTGCTGCTGGACGATGCCCTGATGGTGTTGCCGCAGTTTTCGCCCACCCACCTCGGCATCATGGTTGAGCCAGTGCTGGAAACCTTGCATAATCTGCGCCCCAAAATAGCGCTCTTGGGCGCGAATGATGAATTCCCCGAGCCGCACCTGGATTTCAACAAGCTGGTATTAGTGAATGATTGATGAGAAGCCGCAGGCCGAAACCCTGATTTTTGCCCAATGGGCTGATGCCCGGGCGGAAGACCTGCACTGCTTCCGCTGTCTTGAACCCGCTGATGCGGCAATTTTTCAGGTATTGCCCAATGCGGAAGCTGCCCGTGCGGAAGCTGTTTTAGCCGAGAATACATCACCCTTGCTGATCGGCGATGCGGCCGTAGCGGATGGCACTCTGATCGGTCGCCTTGCACAGGGTGCAGGCGCGGGACGCCTGGGCGTGTATGTGCGCGCGGGGCGGATGCCGGTCAGTTGGTCGCTGGACACCACTTCCAATGCCGATTTCCGTTGTGTGACGCCGTCATGGTGCAAACCGGGCTGGGAGGTGTTGCGCGCGGATGGGCGAGGGACGGGTACGGATGTTGCGTGGTGGTTGCAGGAGATGTTCTCGGCCGGCGCGGTGCGTGCGCTGATCCAGAAGGATATCGAAGACGAAGATCTGGATATGTGCGCCACCCTGAATCTGCAATTTCCCGGCAAATTATGGTTCGAGCCATCAGCCGGGTTCTCGGGGGATCTGGAGCCTTGGGTCAGATATGGCAAGGTGCGTCAACTGGTCTTGCCGGATAACGGAAAATACCCCGAGGCGGAACATGAACGTCTGCGCACGGTGGTGGCGGCGTTGGCAAAGGAGGAAGACGTGGTATGAAACGGCTCTTGTGTGGTGGGCTGCTGCTGACCCTTTCGGTTGCGGCTGCGGCGGCGGAAATGATCGGCGAACTGCGCCTGCAGTCCTTGCTGGATGAGCAGACGGACTATGTGTTGTTGGACGCCCGTTCGGATGCCGTGCGCAACACGGCACCGCTGCCGCTGGCCAAGCGTTATGCGCCGGGCATGTTCCTGCACAGCGATCTGGTGCTGGTGGTGGCGGATGACGACGCTGCTGCGCTGACGATTGCCAACAGCGTGCCTGTCGCGGCGGGACGCATAATCCATGCCGTGGCGGGCGGCGCCGAGGCCTGGCTGCGGGCGTCCCGGCAGTCCATGCAGGCGCCCAAGGCGGATTTCAATATTCCCAGCGGCACCTGCAAACCCGGCATCCCGCTGCACGAATTCAAGGAAGCGCCCGCGCCGCAACGGGAGAAGCGTTAGTGGGTCTGTCCATTCCGGCCTTTCGCGCCGAGCGTTGTGTACGCTATCGCTACGCATACAGCGCGTGCAGCCGCTGTGTGGATGTTTGTCCGCATGAGGCAATCCAGTTTTCCGGCGCCACGCAAGTCAACAATGACGTAAACGCAGACCATTACGACGGTGTGCGCATCGCGCCCGATGTGTGTCAGAGTTGTGCGCTGTGCGCGGCGGCCTGTCCCACCGAGGCGCTGGCGGTCAAGGGCGTGTCGGCAGAGGAGCTGTTGAGACAGGCGGGCAAGGCCGTTCGCTTTACCGTCTCGTGCGCGCCTGCGGCCGCGGCTGCCGATGCGGTGGTGCCGTGTTTGGGTGCGTTGAACGCGGCCATCCTCGCCGAATTCGCGCGGCGCGGGATTGCGCTGGTGTTGCGCGGGAGCGACCACTGCGTGCAATGCCCGCATGCCGCCGGCGGTGTGCCGATGATCGCCGCACAGCGCGCGGCATATGCCGATTTGCGCGCGCTGGCCGCGAGCGCTTGGGCAGAACCCGATTGGTGCGATGCCGATGAGGCGGCGCCCATCCTGGACGAGGATCACAATCCTGCACGGCGCGCCTTGTTCCGACGCGCCGTGGCGGAGGTTGAGGCGGTGGTGAGCGGCAGCAACGAGCAGGCTGCCCCGCCGTTGAAGGCGATACGCGCCGCCGCGCCATTCTTGCCAGAGCGCAAGAGCCTGCTCAATGGCTTGTTCCCGGAAGGTGCGGAAGACGTCTTGCGCGTGCCGCGCCAGGCGGCGATTGCCGCCGAAGACTGGCAGGTTGCGCACGGCTGCACCCATTGCGAAGCCTGCGCACGTGCTTGCCCAACGGGGGCCATCCAGCTGCTGGAAAGCAACACCGCTTGGCGGCTGGCGATCTTGAACGATCGTTGCGTGGCCTGTGAAGTGTGTGCGGAAGTGTGCCAACCCGGAGTGTTGCAGCACACAGCACAGGAGACGGTGATCGCGAACAAACAGAAAGGGCGTTTGCTGGTTGCAGTGGAAAAAAGCCGCTGCAGCCGCTGTGGACGCGTGTTCGTCAATGAGCAAGGCGGACAGACGTGTCCGATTTGCACCGGGGACGACGAGGATTTTGCCGAGATATTCGGTTGAACGGGAGTGGACTATGGAATGGGAATTTACCCCTGAAGAAGTCGTCAAGGGCGAGGTGGAATATGGCCTGGAGGATTTTCGCAAGGATCTGATGCAGGAAGTGCGGCACAACATGTCCGGCATGGAAAGCGTGATGCCGGAGCGGGTGTTCGAGGTAATCTATGACCTGTGCTACTGGGTGGCGACCGGCAATGAGTATGAGGATTTCCTTGACTCTGTGGACGATGAATCGTTCTTTCCGCAATTTCTGCGTTCCATCCGTGAACATCTGGAAACCAACATCGAGATGCTGGGTGCGATCCTGCAACGCCTGATCATGGATCGCGTGGACGATCAAAGCATGCCTCTGGAACTGGCGTTGAAGGAGGTGGATGCGCTGCAGCGCGAGATCGCAGCCCGTCCGCCGATGTTGAGTTGAGCCAGCAGCCATGAGCAATGACCTGACCCATTTTTCCGAATCCGGCCGGGCGCGCATGGTGGATGTCTCCACCAAGGCGGAAACAGTGCGCGTGGCGATTGCCAGCGGCGTGCTGCGCATGCAGGCTGCCACGCTGGAACGCATCCGCTCTGGCAAGATAGCCAAGGGCGATGTGCTGACGGTGGCCGATGTCGGCGCGGTGATGGCCGCCAAGCACACGCCGGACATCATCCCCATGTGCCATCCCATCATGCTGACCGGCGTGGACATCCAGTTCAGTGAAATCCTGGAGGCAGATGCGCAAGACTGCGTCGGCATCCGGGTGCTGGCCACCGCGACCTGCAGCGGGCAGACAGGGGTGGAGATGGAGGCGCTGACTGCGGCGAACGTGGCGCTGCTGACCATCTACGACATGTGCAAGGCCATCGATCGCGGCATGAGGATCGAGTGCGTGCAACTGGAAGAGAAGCGCGGCGGCAAGAGCGGTGTATGGAAACGGGGAGATGCAAAGTGATCAAGGTATTGTTCTTTGGTCCCATTGCCGCCGCTACTGGCGAACGCGAACTTGCGGTGCCCTATGCGGCAGGCATGACACTGGGCGGCCTGAAAGAAATGCTGGCCGCACAGCATCCCGAGGCGATGCGTCTGGCCACCATGCTGGCGGTGAACGGCGAGCATGCGCGCGATCTGGCATTGCCGCTCGCGGACAACAGCGAAGTGGCATTCATGGCAAAATTCTCGGGAGGCTGAATGAAAGAGGCGGTCAGAATTCAGACGGAAGACTTTTCGCAGGACGAGGAAATCGCCGCGCTCAAGGGAAGCTCCAGGCGCATGGGCGGCATCGGCACCTTTCTCGGTTGCGCGCGCGACTTCTCCGAAGGGCGCGCGGTCGAGCAGATCAGCTTCGATGCCTACGGCAGCATGGCACTGTCGGAAATGCAAAAACTGCGCACGGACGCGATAGAGAGATTTTGCCTGCTGGATGCGCGCATCGTGCATCGCGTCGGCACGGTCGGCGGCGGCGACAATATTGTGTTCATCGCGACGGGTGCCGAGCATCGCGTGGCCGCGCTGGAAGCCTGCCGCTGGATCATTGACGAACTGAAACAGCGCGTGCCGATCTGGAAGAAAGAAGTCACGCCACAGGGCGATAGCTGGGTCGTTCCTCACCCATGAATCCAAAAGTCATCAGCATCGTCGGCCATTCCGGCGCGGGCAAGACCACGCTGGTGGAAAAGCTCATTCGTGAAATCACCGCGCGCGGTGTGCGCGTCGCCACCATCAAACACGCCCATCACAAGGTGGAGCTGGACACGCCGGGCAAGGACAGCTATCGCTACAAGGAAGCGGGTGCAGTGATGAGCATGTTGCTGACGCGCGATGCGCTGCAACTGGTGGCGGATGCCCGGGAACAGCGCGAGCCGGAGCAACTGGCGCAACGTTTTCTGGGCGAAGCCGATCTGGTGCTGGCGGAAGGGTTTTCGTTGTGCGCCACGCCCAAGATCGAAGTGCTGCGCCGCGCGTGTGCCAAGCCGCCGCGTTGTGCCGTCGCAGATGGCCTGATCGCCATCGTTACCGATATGGATGAGGTCTATCCGCAACTGCCGCATTTTGGGCTGGGCGACATCGCGGGCATCAGCCAGTTCATTCTCGCCCGGCAATGATTGAAGATTGCACTGCACTGATACTGGCCGGCGGCGAATCACGCCGTATGGGGCAGGACAAGGCCAACCTGGTGCTGGACGGGCAGACGCTGCTGCAGCGCATGGTGAACATCGTGCAGCCGCTCTTCGCGGAGGTCATCGTCAGCGTGCGCCAGCCGCGCCGCGAAGTCGCACTGCCACAAGTCTGCGATAATCCCACACAGGCCGGGCCACTGGCCGGTCTGACTGCCGGGCTGGAACGCGCAAAGACACGCTGGGTGTTTGCCGTGGCCTGCGACATGCCGTTCATCACCCCCGCCTTGATCGAATATCTCGCGCGCCAACGCGCGGACTGGCAGGCGGTGGTACCCAGGGTGGGCGGTTATCCGCAACCCCTGGCGGCTTTCTACGCGGCAGCGTGTTTGCCTGCCGTGCATGACTGTCTGGAAGGCAATGGCAAGCACAGCCTGCGTGCTCTGCTCGACACCTTGCCGGTGCGTTATGTGAGTGAGGACGAGATGCGGGTAACAGATACTGAATTGGCCAGTTTCTTTGATCTGGATACGCCGCAAGATGTGAGGCAGGCGATGCGTCAAAGGTAGCTCGGGTTTCAACCCGACGTTTTTTGGGAATACACAGTAAGGAAAGCAATGGAACATCTGCATGTCAACGAGGCGCAGCGCGTCATCCTTGAATCGATCACGCAGTCTGGTGTTGAGACCGTCAAACTGGAGCAGTCATTGGGGCGCGTGCTGGCGGAGGACATTCGTGCCAACCGCGACCTGCCCCCCTACGACGTGTCGGCGATGGACGGCTTCGCGGTGCGGAGTACGGATATGGCACAGACACCCGCCGTACTGGAAATCATCGAGGACATCAAGGCAGGCGATCTGCCGACCAAGACCGTGTTGCCGGGGCAGTGTGCGCGCATCATGACCGGCGCGCCCGTGCCCGCCGGCGCGGATGCGGTGATCCGCGTCGAAGATACGCAGGCAGTCGCCGCCTCCCGCGTGCAGATCAATAAAGCCGTCCGATTCGGAAACGACGTGCGCCCGCAAGGCGAGAACATGAAGGATGGCGACGTGGTGCTGACGGCGGGAACAGAGATCACCCCGGGCGTGATCGGGGTGCTGGCGACCGTCAAGGCGGCGCAGATGAACGTCCACCGTCGTCCGCGTGTGGCGATCTTGTCCACCGGCAACGAGCTGGAAGCGATCGATGAACCCGTTGACCTGAACAAGATTCCCAACTCGAACAGTTATGCGCTGATGGCGCAGGTGCAAGCACTTGGCATAGAGCCTGTCCTGCTCGGTATCGCGCGCGACGATCCTCTTGAGCTGGAGCAATTTCTGAAGCGCGGACTGGAATACGACGTGTTGCTGGTTTCCGGCGGCACGTCGGTGGGCGTGCACGACTACGTGCGGCCCACCATCGAGAAACTGGGGGTGCAGATGAAGTTCTGGCGTGTGGCGATGAAGCCCGGACACCCGTTGGCATTCGGCCACACCGACCACACGCTGGTGTTCGGCCTGCCGGGCAATCCGGTCTCCAGCATGGTTTGCGTGGAAGAATTCGTTGCGCCCGCACTGCGCAAGATGATGGGCAACCGGGTGCTGTTCCGCCGCACCGTGAGCGCGCGCCTGGCGCACAACATCAAGCATCATGCGGGGCGAACCGAGTTCGTCCGCGTGCAACTGACGCGCGACGAAGCAGGCTACCTCGCCAGTTCCACGGGGACGCAAAGCAGCGGCGTGTTGCTGTCCATGGCGCTAGCCGATGGTCTATTGGTCGTGCCGGCGGACAGCACGGGGTTGGCGGCTGGCGCGCAGGCGACCGTGCAATTACTGGACGGAACCGCGTTCCAGGATGTGCCGGGTTTCCGCGTGTGAACGGTATTCGGAGAAACCCCATGGCGATGAATGAAGACAGTGCCGATTTCGGCCATCCCTTGCAATATCTCCATGCCTGCCACGGCAAGATCATGCAGCAGTGCGCTGCCTTGCGCGACCTGTCCGCGTATATGCAACAACACGGCGGCGATCCGCACGCACAACAGGCCGCGCAGAATATCCTTGGCTATTTCGAGACGGCCGGGGCGTTGCATCACCAGGATGAAGAGCAGGCGCTGTTTCCCGCACTGCAATCGGCGCTTACCGCCGAGACCGCCGAACCCATGGAATCCCTGATGGCGCGCGTGCTTGCAGAGCACGCTGAACTCGATGCGCTGTGGACGGAATTGCGGCCGCGCCTGCAATGCCTGGCGCAAGCCCAGCCAGCCGACTTGCCGGCTGCGCTGACGGAAAAATTCATCGAGGGTTATTTTGCGCACATCGCGCTGGAGGAACAGGAACTGCTGCCGCTGTCCGAGTATCTGCTCAAACCGGAACAGCTTGCCAGCCTGGGCGCGCGCATGGCCGCGCAGCGCAACGTAACAATCTAGCGGGCATGGAAAAGTGACCACCCCCGATGATAAAACTCGTCATGCCCGTCCCTCACCCCCGTCCCCCCTCTCCCAAAGTGAGAGGGGTACAGTTCGTCGCTACGCGAGTTTCACATTAACGGAGCAATACCATGTCAGCAGCAAAGATCGGTTTCGTCACCATCTCGGATCGTGCCAGTCGCGGCGAATATGAAGACAAGGGCGGCCCCGCCATGCGTGATTGGTTCACGCGGGTGCTGACCTCGCCCTGGGAAGCGGTGGTGCGGGTCATCCCGGATGAACAACCGTTGATCGAACAAACCCTGATCGAATTGTGCGATGTGGCGGGGTGCTCGCTGGTGGTGACCACGGGCGGCACCGGTCCTGCCTTACGCGATGTCACGCCGGAAGCGACCGAAGCGGTGTGCGAGAAGATGCTGCCGGGTTTCGGCGAACTGATGCGTACAGCCTCGCTAAAATTCGTGCCGACCGCCATTCTCTCGCGGCAGACGGCGGGGGTGCGTGGCAGGAGTCTGATTCTCAATCTGCCCGGGAAACCTTCCGCGATTGACGATTGTCTCAACGCCGTATTTCCCGCGATACCCTATTGCATTGATCTCATCGAAGGCGCGTATCTGGAGTCCGATGCGGAAAAATGCAAAGCCTTTCGCCCCGCGCATGCCAAGCCAAGAAGCTGACCCCGGCATACGAGATCACCAACGGGTCGTGCGGGTGAAGGATGAGAAGTCTGGGCAGTAACGATTAGGTTGCCGACGGCTGAATGATGAGTGTCCGCTAACGGCCATAAGTGGACATAAGCCCAGTAGCGTGGGCACAAAGTGCCCACGCTGTAGTTTTAGGTTTTGACTTTCCTTCCCCTGTGCGCCGCCGAGTAGCAGAGGCTGGTCAGGGGTAGTCCGACGAATATGTTTGAGCACGTGACCGCGTAGCGGGTCGTGCGAGTTTATGAGGAGGCCTGACCAGTCGAGCAACGCAGGGAACCCCGAAGGGGCGGCGCACCGGGGGCGACTTCTTTGGGTTGCCTTTCTTGGCAAGACAAGAAAGGTAACTAGTGTAGTGCTGCACTCTTAACGATACTTATTGCGAACCTTTGTGGGTCGGACTTCAGTCCGACATGTCGGGTTAAAACCCGACCCACAAGGGCTTCCCGCACCTTGGCATAAGTTCCAGATAGCGTGCAACACTACACTAGCTGTCGGGCTACCCCCGACGGTGTTGGTTTTGAATAAACAAACCAGCGGGCTTCGCCCATCCTTCGATACGGCTGCGCCTACTCAGGACGAACGGTCATAGGTGCCTCCAGCCCCCCCAATGCTATAATCCGCGCCTCTTTTGAAGGCGTAATGCAATGTCCGCAGTCCTGAATTTCAAAACCCATTTATCCGATCTGTTCGCGCAGGCTTTGCGTGCAGTGGCGCCCGAGCATGGCGATGCGACGGTTCTTGTTGAACGTCCCAAGCAGGCCGCGCACGGCGATTACGCCTGCAACCTGGCGATGCAACTGGCCAAGCCTTTGCGCAAATCGCCGCGCGACATTGCGCAGGCGCTGATCGCGGCGCTGCCGGAATCCGGGGTCATCGAGAAGGTGGAGATCGCGGGGGCGGGGTTCGTCAATGTGTTCATCACTACTGCGGCGAAACAGGATGTGGTGCACGGGGTGCTGATGGCGGGTGCGGGTTACGGCCATGTGCATGTCGGAGCCGGGCGCAAGGTGGGGGTGGAGTTTGTGTCGGCGAACCCGACCGGGCCGCTGCACGTCGGTCACGGGCGCGGTGCGGCGGTGGGCGATTGCCTGTGCAACGTGCTGCATGCGGCGGGCTGGAATGTGACGCGCGAGTTCTATTACAACGACGCGGGGGTGCAGATCGACAACCTGACCTTGTCGGTGCAACTGCGTTGCAAGGGCGTGACGCCGGACGATCCGGCGTGGCCCGAGTCCGGTTATCGCGGCGATTACATCCAGGATGTGGCCGATGCCTATATGGCGAAGGAGCCGGTCGAGGCGGATGACCAGCACACCATCGGCAAAGGCGACGCGGATGATGCCGAGGCGATCCGCCATTTTGCCGTGGCCTATCTGCGCCGTGAACAGGATCTGGACCTGCGCGCTTTTCAGGTGGAGTTCGATGTGTTCTCGCTGGAGTCGGCGCTCTATACCGACGGCAAGGTGGAAGAGGCGGTGCAGCGCCTGATTGCCAGCGGTCATACCTACGAGCAGGACGATGCGCTGTGGTTGCGCACCACGGATTTCGGGGACGACAAGGACCGCGTGATGCGGAAAAAGGACGGTGGCTACACCTACTTCGTGCCGGACGTGGCTTATCACCTGGACAAGTGGCGGCGCGGCTTCGAGCGCGTCATCAACGAGCAGGGTTCCGACCACCATTCCACCATCACCCGCGTGCGCGCCGGATTGCAGGCGCTGGATGCGGGCATTCCAAAGGGCTGGCCGGACTACGTGCTGCACCAGATGGTGACGGTGCTGAAGAACGGCGAAGAGGTGAAGATCTCCAAGCGTGCGGGCAGCTACGTCACGCTGCGCGACCTGATCGACGAAGTGGGTTGCGACGCCACGCGCTACTTCCTCGCCGCGCGCCATCCCGATTCGCAGCTGGTGTTCGACATCGATCTGGCGAAATCACAGAGCAACGACAATCCGGTGTATTACATCCAGTATGCCCATGCGCGTATCCATGCGGTGCTGACGCAGTGGGGCGGCGACCGCCAGGCCTTGCATCAGGCAGATGTGAGTGCACTGGAGAGCGATTCTGAAACGGTTTTGTTGCAGCGCCTGATCGATTTTCCGCAGGTGATCGAAGCGGCGGCAGAAGACCTTGCGCCGCATCTGGTTGCTTTTTACCTGAAGGAATTGGCGGCGGATTTTCATAGCTATTACAATGCCTCGCGCTTTCTGGTCGAGGACGAGAAGATCAGGCTGGCACGGCTGGCACTGATTGCGGCGGTGGCACAGGTATTGCGGAACGGATTGGCGCTGCTCGGTGTCACAGCGCCCGAGCAAATGTAGTTAGACGAAGGAATGAAGATGGCAACTGCGGGTGCAGGTCAAAAAAAATCCAAGACGGTCGCCGCGATGATCGTCGGCATCGTGCTTGGCGTGACGATTGCCGCAATCGTCGCCTGGTATACGACGCAGAAGAATCCGGCCACGTTCAAGGAGCCGCCGGTCGCGCGCGAGGCGGCCCGACCCTTGCCGCCACCGGTTGCCAATTTGCCTGCGCCGCGCGCGCCCGTGGTGAATCAACCCCAGGATTTCGAGTTCTACCGGGTGTTGCCCGACAAGGCTGAAAATCAGTCGAAAAAATCCCCGTTGCCCGCGCCCAAACCCAGCGTTGCTCCGAGTGTGAAGCCGGGTGATGCGACCCCCTATATCGTCCAGGCCGGTTCGTTCCAGAGCGCCGCTGATGCGGAAAAACTGAAAGCCCGGTTGGCCCTGGCCGGTCTGGAAGCGAGCGTGCAGAGCGTGGATCTGCCCGGCAAGGGAATCTGGCATCGCGTGCGGCTTGGCCCGTTCGCGGGCCTGACGGCGGCGAATGAAGCGATTGCTAATTTGAAGTCAAACGGGGTGGCCAATGCCGCCGCAATTCATGCGCAATAAAGAGGAGACGCAGATGAAGCTCATGCATAAGTTGATCGCGATAGTGTTGTTCCTGGTTGCCACGCACGTGCAGGCGGGCGTGGTCGAGGGCAGGGACTACACAGTGATGAGTCCGGCGCAGCCGACCAGCAGCGGGAGCAAGGTCGAAGTGCTGGAATTTTTCTTCTATGGCTGCCCGCATTGCTATCACTTGCATGGCCCCTTGAGTGTGTGGGAAAAGAAGATGCCCAAGGATGTGGAGCTGCAATCCGTACCGGTCATTTTCCGCGACACCTGGGAGCCGATGGCGCGTACCTTTTATGCGCTGGAAGCACTGGGTGAAGGTAAACGGTTGCACGATGATTTGTTCGACGCATGGAATGTGTCCAGGACCGATTTGAGCGACGAGCAAAAGATCACGGCGTTTGTCGCCAAACGCGGGGTGGATGCGGCGAAATTCGGCGCAGCCTACAACTCGTTCTCCCTTGCCGGCAAGGTCGCGCGCAGCAATCAGATGGTGCGCAGTTATGGCGTGCGCGGCACGCCAACTATCGCGGTGGACGGGAAGTACATCATCACCGGACTGGAACCGGCCGATACCATCCGCGTGCTGGACGAAGTGATTGAAATTGCACGCAAGGAGCGTCGCGCGGGCAAGCGTTGATGCGCGTCGTCATCACGGGCGCGTCGAGCGGCATCGGTCTTGCCCTGGCGCGCCATTATCTTCTGCGCGGCGCAATGGTCGCCGCCATCGCCCGCCGTGGCGAATTGCTGCAAGCGCTGGCGGCGGAATTCCCCGATAAAGTCTGTTGCTATGCGCTGGATGTGCGCGATGCGCCCGCCCTGCGCGCCGCCGCGGACGATTTCATGGCGCGCGCAGGCGTGCCGGATATTGTGATCGCCAATGCCGGCGTGAGCATCGGCACGCTGACCCAGTACGAGGATGACAACGACGTGTTCCAGCGCGTGATGGACATCAATGTGCTGGGTGCGGTGAAGACCTTTCAGCCCTTTCTGCAGCGGATGCGAGCCGTCGGTCGTGGCCGCCTGGCCGGCATTGCAAGCGTTGCTGGATTCCGCGGCTTGTCCGGTGCGGGGGCCTATTCTGCCTCCAAGGCGGCGCTGATCTCGTACATGGAAAGCCTGCGGCTGGAGATGCGCGACAGTGGCGTCAAGGTGGTTACCGTGTGTCCCGGCTACATCCGCACGCCGATGACCGATATCAACCCCTATCCGATGCCGTTTCTGCTGGAGGCCGACGACGCTGCGCGCCGCATCGCGCGGGTGATCCGGCGCGGCTATTCGTTGGCGGTGGTGCCGTGGCAGATGGCGCTGGTCGGACGCCTGCTCAAGGGGCTGCCGAACGGGCTGTACGACCGCCTGTTTGCGCATGCGCCGCGCAAGCCGAGGGCGCGGGGCTGATGGCGATTTATCGAAAATTCATCCGGGGCGGTGTGCCGGAATATCTGGCCCGCTATTACTGGTGGGCCTATCTGTGGGACAAGAGCATCTGGTTCTTCGACCATCAGCCCATCATCAACGCCATTCTGTTCGGGCAATACGATACCTTGCTCAACAAGACGCTGGCGCAGGTCGAACGCAAGCCCGGTGCCAGACTACTGCAACTCACCTGCGTCTATGGCAAGCTCACGCCATCGTTGTTGCACCATACCGACAATGAAGTGCATCTGTGCGATGTGGCGACAGGACAGTTGGCGTTGGCGCGCGGCAAGACCACTGAGGCCGCAGATCGTTGCCTGCTCGCCCGCATGAATGCCGAATCGCTGGGCTATGCCCAGGACACATTCGACCAGGTGATCCTGTTCTTTCTGTTCCATGAGATGCCGCCCCAGGCGCGACAGCATGTGTATGACGAGATCGCGCGCGTGGTGAAGCGCGGCGGCTCGGTACTCATCACCGAATACGGCAGCACCCCCGAACGTCATCTGCTTTATCGCTTTCCACTCACGCGCTGGGTATTGGGCAGGATGGAGCCGTTCCTGCCGGGATTCTGGCAAGAAGATGTTCAGGCAAAATTGAATGAGGCCTTGCTGAAACAGGGCAAGCGATTGGCGGGAGAACCGCAGGTCGAGCATTGCTTTGCCAATTTTTACCGGGTCATGCGCTTCGATCTGAACGCGTGACGCGACGCGTCAAGGTGCGCTGCAATCCCGGTCGCCGCGTGCCCGCAGGTAACGCGCAAACCTCGGGATGCCGGTCTTGGCGTTGATTCCATTGTAGCGATAGGTGATCCAGCAACCGAGCGCGGGCGGTGCCCGCCGCTCGGCATCGCTCAAGCCCGATCCGAGCCGGAAACGCTGTCCGGATTCTGCGCGCACTTCGAGCGCGCCGGTCATGCCGGCATATTTCCCCTGCCCCGGCAGATGGCCGACCACCTGCGCATCCGCATCCAGATAGGGTTTGTATTTGAGCAAGTCATCGGTGCGTTCGGCGCGGTAAAGCGCGCTGCCGCGATGCAGCATCAGACCTTCGCCGCCGCGCTTGACCACTCGCGCCAGGGCAGCCCGCAAGGCCGCGACATCCTTCACCTTGAACTGCTCGACATGCTGCACCCAGGGTTGGCGCAGGGATGCAACGATCCGCCCCAGTTCTGCATCGCGCTCGCTGAAATTGCCCGGATGCGCGGGCAGGTCAAACAGCATGAACTTGATCTCGTGCCAGGCGCGATCGTCCGGCTGAAGTTGGCGGACCGTGGAAACGGCCTGCGCGAAGTGTCCGCGTCCGGCCCATAGTTCACCATCGAGCGGTGTTGCGGGCCAGCCGGCGGTGAACCATTGCGGTGCTTGAATGTGCGCGCCGCCGCGCGTCAGCAACTGCTTGCCGTCCCAATAGCCGCGCATCCCGTCATACTTTTCACTGACCCAGTATTCGCCGAGCGGGATGTCGTCGCGGAAATGATTGGCCAGGGACAACGGGGGCGGAGCACCCTCGTCGGCTAAAAGCGCGGCTGAATGGGAAACAAAGCAAAAGGCCAACAGCAACGAAATCAGGCGAGTGCGCACGTTATCCTCCGCTGCAGCGAGAGACTGGCCCCCTATTGGGGACGCTGCCGATTTAGCCGGCGAGTTTTTGTTTCAAGATCTCGTTGAGTTGCGCCGGGTTGGCCTTGCCTTTGCTGGCCTTCATCGCCAGACCGACGAAGAAGCCGAACAGCTTGTCCTTGCCGGAACGATACTCGGCGACCTTGTCCGTGTTGGCAGCGATAATCTCGTCCACGATCTGCTCGATCGCGCCCGCATCCGAGACCTGCTTCAGGCCTTTGGCTTCGATGATGGCATCGGCTTCGCCACCCTCCGCCCACAGGGTGCGGAACACTTCCTTGGCACCGGAGTTGGACACCGTGCCGTCGGCGATGCGTTGCAGGATGCCGCCGAGTTGCCGGGCCGTGATCGGGCACTGTGCGATGTCGAGCCCGTCGCGGTTCAACTGCGCGCTGACTTCCCCGATCATCCAGTTGGCGCAGATCTTGGCTTGCGCGGGCACGACGTCCAGTGCCGCCTCGAAGAAATCTGCCATCTCGCGCGAAGCCGTGAGGAGGCTGGCATCGTAAGCCGACAGGCCCAGATCGTTCACATAACGCGCCTGTTTCGCCTGCGGCAATTCCGGCAAGGTGGCGCGCATCTGCGCGATCCACGCGGGCGAGATTTCCAGCGGCAACAGGTCGGGGTCGGGGAAGTAGCGGTAGTCGTGCGCGTCCTCCTTGCTGCGCATCATGCGCGTCTCGCCGCTGTCCGGGTCGAACAGGATGGTGGCCTGCTGCACCTTGCCGCCATTTTCGAGGGTATCGATCTGCCATTGCACTTCGTGGTCGATGGCCTGCTGCATGAACTTGAAGGAGTTCAGGTTCTTGATCTCGCGCCGGGTGCCCAGTTCGGCGCCGGGTTTGCGTACCGACACGTTCACGTCGCAGCGAAAAGATCCTTCCTGCATGTTGCCGTCGCTGATGCCGATCCACCGCACCAGCGTGTGCAACGATTTTGCATACGCCACCGCTTCGGCAGCGGAACACATGTCCGGCTCGGACACGATCTCCAGCAACGGCGTGCCGGCGCGGTTCAGGTCGATTCCGGTCATGCCGTGAAAATCGCCGTGCAGCGACTTGCCCGCGTCTTCTTCGAGGTGGGCGCGGGTGATGCGCACCGTCTTTTCGTAAGGTTTGGCGTTGCCGGACAGCGGCGCGACCTGGATGGTCAATGCGCCTTGCCCCACCACCGGCAGCTCGAACTGGCTGATCTGGTAACCCTTCGGAAGGTCTGGATAGAAATAGTTTTTGCGCGCAAACACCGAGCGAGGCGCGATGTGCGCGCCCGTTGCCAAGCCGAACTTGATCGCGCGTTCCACCGCGCCTTTGTTCAGCACGGGCAACACGCCTGGCAAGGCGATGCTCACCGCATCGGCCTGTGTGTTCGGCTCGGCGCCATACGTGGTGGAGGCGCCCGAAAATATCTTTGTGTTGGTCGAGAGCTGGGTGTGCACTTCCAGCCCGATGACGATTTCCCACTGCATGTTATTTACTCGGTTTCTTTAGTTGCGGCGCTGAGGAATTGAATCGGACAATTTTCTCCCATTCAATCTGTCCGTCAGCGGCACAAAATTCTTCAATAAATTCTTTGGTAAAGCGATTGATTACCTTGGCATACTCGATCTGGAAATCCTCATTTCTTTCCCTAGCCTTGTGCCCAATGGGTTCAATAAGTTCGAGATACAGTCCTGGTTTGTTGGTAATCAAAGTCCAGAAACGCTCACCACAGATTTTTAAATAATCGCCTTTATCCTCGACAGTCTCTTTTCCATAGCAACAGCCATTCACAGCAACAACATTGCGGACGCCACCTGTTTGTCTCAGCACAATTGTCGCCTTGCGAAAGTTGTCACGCATTTTCTTGATCTGGCTGCTGTTACCCCAATTGGGTCCAGACTTAACCGAAACGATATAGCGTACGCCGTCTAGCGTGAACTCAAGGTCTATTCCTTCTATGCCAGACTTCATACCACCAAACGCAAGTGAGCAAGCGTAAATCGCAACGTTTTCAAGGAATGCACCAAAAATAGTTTCTTCCTGTGATGATAGGTGCGCGTCCAGAATCCCTTTAACCAACTCGGATGCCGTGTTGACGTTCTTAGCCTTAAATAGATAGGGATTCTTCCGTTTAAGTACATTCTTCAGCTTTAGCCCGCTTAAACTTTCCAAGCGACGCTCGTGAAAAAGTGGAATATTTTTTTCAATGAAGCGTGCGATTTTAGTTTTCATGGGTCACCTTATATTTCGCTCGTTTTTGCAACAGTATGAGTTGACGATCTTCGAGTTTTTCACGTGCCATCTCGCAGTATTCGGGCAGCAAATCAATGCCGATTGCATTGCGCCCTAATTCTTTGGAAACTTCGATGCTGGTGCCTGATCCGGCAAACGGATCCAACACCCAATCGCCTTCGTCCGTGAATAGTTTGATGAACCATTCGGGCAGAGCGCGCGGGAAAGCCGCACTATGATTCTTGTTGCCGCACTCTGTTGCAAGGTGCAGCACGTTGGTAGGGTAGGCCATGGTGCGTTGTGCCCAGTTTGCAATGTTCTTGCCGAAACCACTGCCTACCTGGGAGTCATATCGCACGACATCATTTTTCCCAAGCGATTTTAGGCGTGTCTCCGCCCAGTCACCCATCGGTACCATTACCGATTCTTGATTCATTTTGAATTTTCGCGATTTGGTGAAATGCAAGCATCGTTCCCATGAGTCGCGAAAACGATTTGGCCATTTTCCGGGATAGCAGTTTCTTTTGTGCCAGATATACTCTTCCGTCCATAACCAACCTTGCTTACGCAGGGCAAGAATCAGTTCCAGCACATAAGTATGGCGTTCGCCATTTTCTGCCTTTTCCTTGATGTTCAGGACAAACGATCCTGCTGGTTTGAGTACGCGCAAAAATTGTTCAGAGCGAGGCAAAAACCAATCGACGTATTGCTCTGGTTTGATACCACCATAGGTTTTCGCACGGCGGTCTGCATAAGGTGGGGAAGTGATGATGAGGTCGAAGGTGCTGTCACCACACTTTTGCAATGCCTGTAAGCAATCCCCTTGAATTATTTCTGCCTTGAGCATCATGTGGCTTCCGCAACAAACCCATTCAACGCAGTGTAAACGCTCTCAGGCACTTCCTTATATCCACCCGCCTGAACGCAGACTTCACCGCTGTGAAAATAATAACAATCCCCATCTTTCTGGGAATAGTCGCCGTACCAATTTCGTGCGGTTTTTGTTAGTGCGTTGGAGGCTTCTTTCTCGGATGCCGCAGTGAAGCGCACGGGAACTTTATATTCATAATCGCCGTTGCGCTCTCCAAGTTGACCGATGAAATAGTGTGTCATTTTGTTTAGATTCCTTTCGGCATTAGTGTATGCCAGTCGGTCGCCAGTTGATATTGGTGCGCCACATTCAACATGCGCGCTTCGCCGAAATAGTTACCGATGATCTGCAGACCAACCGGCATGTCGTTGGCGCCGAAACCGCAGGGGATGGACATGCCGGGCAGGCCGGCGAGGTTCACCGCGATGGTGTAGATGTCGGACAAATACATCTGCACCGGATCGTCGCCTTTTTCGCCCAGCTTGAATGCGGTAGACGGCGAGGTGGGTCCCATGATGACATCGCATTGTTTGTAGGCTTCGGTAAAATCCTGCGCGATCAAGCGGCGGATTTTCTGCGCCTGCAAATAGTAGGCATCGTAGTAGCCGTGGCTCAACACGTAGGTGCCGATCATGATGCGGCGCTTTACTTCCTCGCCGAAGCCCTGCGCACGGCTCTTCTCGTACATGTCCGTCAGGTCGGTGTATTCCGGCGCACGGTAGCCGTAGCGCACGCCGTCGAAGCGCGATAGGTTGCTCGACGCTTCCGCCGGGGCGAGCACGTAGTACACCGGTACGGAGAGTTTCGAATTGGGCAGCGAAATATCGACGATTGTCGCGCCCAGTTTCTTGTATTCGGCGATGGCGGCTTCGACCGCCTTGGCCACGTCCGCGCCCATGCCTGCCGTGAAGAACTCCTTTGGCAGGCCGATGCGCAGGCCATTCAGCGGTTTCGCCAGATCGCGTGCGTAATCTTCCTTGTCGCGTTGCAGCGAGGTCGAATCGCGCTCGTCGAATCCGGCCATGGTGTTGAGCAACAGCGCCAGGTCTTCTGCGCTGCGTCCCATGGGCCCGGCCTGATCCAGGCTGGAGGCAAAGGCGATCATGCCGTAACGCGAACACACGCCGTAGGTCGGCTTCAGGCCGGAGATGCCGCACAGTGCCGCAGGCTGACGGATGGAGCCGCCGGTGTCGGTGCCGGTCGCCGCCGCGCACAGACGCGCAGCGACTGCGGCAGCGGTGCCGCCGGAAGAGCCGCCAGGCACACGCGCCGTGTCCCACGGGTTCTTTACCGGGCCGTAGTAGGAGGTCTCGTTGGACGAACCCATGGCGAACTCGTCCATGTTGGTCTTGCCGAGGTTGACTGCGCCCGCCCGGTTAAACAGTTCAATGACATGCGCGTCGTAGGGCGACACGAAGTTGTGCAGCATCTTCGAACCGCAGGTGGTGAGCCAGCCTTGGGCGCAGAAGATGTCTTTCTGTGCCAAGGGGATGCCGGTCAGCGCATCGGCCTGGTCCGCCGCGAGGCGCGCATCGGCGGCTTGCGCCTGTGCCAGCGACAGCTCCGGGTTCACGGTGATGAAGGCGTTGAGCTGCGGGTTCTGATGTGCGATGCGGTCGAGGTAGAGCCGCGTCAGTTCGACGCTGGAGATCTTTTTGGTGCGCAGGGCGGCGCCCAGTTGGGTCAGGCTGGAATGGATCATGGGGCTATTCGATAACTTGGGGGACGAGGTACAGACCGCCTTCGACCTGCGGGGCAATCGCCTGGAACAGCTCGCGCTGGTTGGTGTCGGTGACGACATCCTCGCGCAGGCGCTGCGCCAGGTCCTGGCTGTGCGACATGGGCTCCACGCCATCGGTGTTGACCGCCTGCATCTCGGCGATCAGGCCGAAAATGTCGGAGAGTTGGTGGCGTGCGGTTTCGACCGCTTTTTCGTCCATCGCCAGGCGGGCCAGACGGGCGACTTTTTCGACATCCTGGGTATTTAAAGACATGGCAAAGACTCTGTTCAAACAGGGCCGATAGGGTATCATACGCGGCCATTCGCGGCATCTCTTTCAGACTACAGGAATCAATATGTTCGGACTGTTCAACAATTACTTCTCCAATGACCTCGCGATCGACCTTGGCACCGCCAATACCTTGATCTGGCTGCGCGGACAGGGCATCGTGCTGAACGAGCCTTCCGTGGTGGCCATTCGCCAGGAAGGCGGGCCGAACGGCAAGAAGGTGATCCAGCAGGTCGGCCTCGCCGCCAAGCAGATGCTGGGGCGCACGCCGGGCAACATCACCGCCATCCGCCCGATGAAGGACGGCGTGATTGCCGACTTCACCGTGACCGAGCAGATGCTCAAGCAGTTCATCCGCCGCGTGCACAAGTCCAGCTTCTTCACCCCCAGCCCGCGCATCGTGATCTGCGTGCCCTGCGGCTCGACCCAGGTTGAGCGCCGCGCCATCCGCGAATCCGCATTCGGTGCCGGCGCGCGCCGCGTCGAGTTGATCGAGGAGCCGATGGCGGCGGCGATCGGCGCCGATCTGCCGGTGGAGGATGCGACCGGCTCGATGGTGGTGGACATCGGCGGCGGCACCACCGAAGTCGGAGTGATCTCGCTCGGCGGGGCGGTGTATTCCGGTTCGGTGCGCGTCGGCGGCGACAAGTTCGACGACGCCATCATCAATTACATTCGCCGCAACTACGGCATGCTGATCGGCGAGACCACCGCCGAGCAGATCAAGAAACAGATCGGCTCCGCGTTCCCCGGCAGCGAAGTGCGCGAGCTGGAAGTGAACGGCCGCAATCTGGCCGAAGGCGTGCCGCGCAGCTTCACCATCTCCAGCAACGAAATCCTCGAAGCCCTGACCGATCCGCTCAACAGCATCGTGTCTGCGGTCAAAACCGCGCTGGAACAGACCCCGCCCGAACTCGGCGCGGACATCGCCAGCAAGGGCATGGTGCTCACCGGCGGCGGTGCGCTGCTGCGCGACCTCGATCGCCTGCTGATGGAGGAAACCGGCCTGCCGGTGGTGATCGCCGACGACCCGCTGACCTGCGTGGTACGCGGTTCCGGCAAGGCGCTGGAGAGCATGGACAAATACACCAACATCTTCACCACAGATTGAATCAGTGGTGCTGGAAGACACGCGCTCGCTCCGTTTTTTCAATCGCGGCCCGAGCGCGGTCGCGCGGCTGATTTTTTTCTCGGTGCTCTCACTGTGCCTGCTGTTCGTGGACGCACACTACCGTTACCTTGAATCAACGCGCCAGGTCATTGCCGTCGTCATTTATCCTTTCCAGCGCCTGACCGCGCTGCCGGGCGATCTCTGGCACGGCGCTGCCGAGTACGTTTCCTTGCAGCGTCACCTGGTTGCGCACAACGAACAGTTGCGCCTGCAACACGATGCGGATGCGGCGCAGCTCAGGCAATTCGAGGCGATGCTGAACGAGAACGCGCAATTGCGCGGCCTGCTGGAAATAAAACAGCGCGCGGACTATACCGTGCAGGCGGCGCAGATCGTTTATCTGGAACGCGATATTTTCAAGCGCAAGTTGTTCGTGGATATCGGCGCCCAGTCCGGGGTGGAAGCGGGACGCGCAGTGGTCGATAACCAGGGGGTGGTGGGACAGGTCACGCGCACCTTTCCCTGGCTGTCCGAAGTCACGCTGGTGACGGACAAGGACAATGTTGTGCCGGTGCAGGTCGTGCGCAACGGTTTGCGCGCGGCGGTGTTCGGTTCCGGCAACATCAGCGAGATGGAATTGCGCTACCAGCCGGTCAACGCCGATGTCGAAGTGGGCGACGAGTTGGTGACCTCCGGCCTGGACGGTACCTATCCGCCCTTGTTGCCGGTGGCAAAAGTCGTCCGCATCGAGCGCGACCCGGCATACCCGTTCGCGCATATCGTTTGTGCGCCGCTGGCGGGCGTTGACCGCCATCGTACCTTGCTGATCGTGTCTGCAGTCCCGCCGTTGCCGGCGCGCCCGCCGGCGAATGCGGCAGAAGAAGGCGTGGGCAGAAAAAAATCCGGCAAGCGAGGTTACCGATGAGTTCTCACTTGACGACCGACCGCGAATTTTTGCTTCCCGCCCGCCGGCGTTTCATTTTGGCCACGTTCATCGTGGCCGTGCTGCTGGAGTGGCTGCCCTGGCAGGGCTGGGCTCTGATACTTCGCCCCGATTTCGTCGCGCTGACACTCCTTTACTGGTGCACCCACAAACCGCACCGGGTCGGGCTCGGTATCGCCTGGATCCTCGGCATTCTGGTCGATGTCGCCGACGCGAGCCTGTTTGGCCAGCATGCGCTGGCTTATACCGTGCTGGCGTTTGGCGGGGTGGTGTTGAACCGGCGCGTGCAGATGTTCAGCCTCAAGGAGCAGTCGGTGCATGTGTTCGGCCTGTTGCTGGTGAGCTATGCCGTCTATGCCCTGATCCACTGGCAGCTGCGCGGGTATGTGACGTGGGCATATTTCATCGGCAGCCTGACTTCTGCCCTGCTGTGGGCGCCGCTCACGTTGCTGATCCAGAGGCTGCGCAGTCCACGCCGGAACCCCAACGAACTATGAAGCGCAAGGTCGAGCTGAAGAACCATCAGCGCGAAATCCATTTCTTTCGCTTGCGTCTGTTCTTCGGCCTGGGTTTCGCCAGTCTGCTGATGCTGATCTTGCTGGCGCGCCTCTTCTATCTGCAGGTGCTGCAACACGGGCACTTCGACACCCTGGCGGAAAGCAACCGCATCTACGTCGTGCCCATCGTGCCGAACCGGGGCGTGATCACCGACCGCAACGGCGTGGTGCTGGCGCGCAACTATGCCGGTTACACGCTGGAGCTGACGCCCGAGAATATCCCCGACCTGAATGCCACCATCGAGGAGATCGGCAAGCTGGTCGAGATCAAACCCAAGGACCTGCGGCGCTTCAAAAAACTGATGGCGGAGCGGCGCTCCTTGCAGACCCTGCCGCTGCGTACCCGGCTGACGGACGACGAGGTGGCGCGCTTTGCCGCGCAGCGCTACCGTTTCCCCGGGGTGGAACTGAAGGCGCGCCTGTTTCGGGAATATCCCTATTACGAGATGACTTCGCACCTGCTCGGCTACATCGGGCGCGTCAACCAGCAGGAACTGGACGAGCTGGACAAGCAGGGACTCGCCACCAACTACATGGGCTCCGAATACATCGGCAAGACCGGCATCGAGCAGTATTACGAGAAGGTGCTGCACGGCACCACCGGTTTTGAGGAGGTCGAGGTGGATGCGGGGGGGCGGGCAGTGCGCATGGTGGCGCGAACCGCACCCGAGTCGGGCAAGAATCTGACCCTGACGCTCGATGCCAATTTGCAGGAAGTGGCGGTGCAGGCCTTCGGCGATTTTCGCGGCGCACTGGTCGCCATCGATCCGGCCAGCGGCGAGGTGCTGGCCTATGTCAGCAAACCGGGCTACGACCCCAATCTGTTCATCGACGGCATCGACAGCGAGAGCTGGGATGCGCTCAACAATTCCCCGGACGTGCCGCTCAACAACCGCGCCCTGCGCGGGCAATATCCGATGGGTTCCACCATCAAGCCCTTCATGGCTCTGACCGGTTTGCATTTTGGCGCGCGTTCGCCCGACTTCAGCATCAGCGATCCCGGTTACTACATGCTGCCCGGCAGCCGGCATCAGTACCGCGACTGGAAAGTGGGCGGGCATGGTCGCGTGGATATGTTCCGGTCCATCGTCGTGTCGTGCGATACCTACTATTACGGCTTGGCGACCGAGCTCGGCATCGACCGCATGGTTGATTTTCTGGGGCAGTTCGGTTTTGGCAAGCGCACCGGGATCGATCTGGAGGGCGAGGTGCCGGGGCTGTTGCCGTCGAGCGCGTGGAAGATGCAGCGCCACCAGCAGGTATGGTATCCCGGCGACACCGTGTCGGCAGGCATCGGCCAAGGTTACCAGTTGGCCACGCCCCTGCAGATGGCGCATGTGACCGCCACGCTGGCCAATGGGGGCATTGCGTATCGTCCGCATCTCACCAGGGAGGTTCAGGGAGGGGCGCCCGGCACGTCGCAGCCGGTGTTCGATCTGAAAATTCCGCCGCAGGATATCGCGCTGGTCAAGCGCGCCATGCAGGCCGTCACCCAACCTGGCGGCACCGCCGCCGGTTCGTTCTACGGCGCGAGCTATCCCGTGGCGGGCAAGACCGGCACGGCACAGGTCATTGCCATCAAGCAGGGCGAAAAATATGATGAGAAAAAAGTCTCGGAATACAACCGCGACCATGCCTGGTTCATCGCTTTCGCGCCGGCTGACCAGCCGCGTATCGCGCTGGCGGTGCTGGCGGAGAATGGCGGACACGGCAGCTCAACCGCAGCGCCGATTGCGCGCAAGGTGTTCGATTACTATCTGCTGGGCAAGCGACCGCAGCCATTAAGAAAGGCCGCCGTGAAAGAGGCGGCGGAGGGGGATTGATGAACCTGAGAAGCGCAATTGAGCCACGAATGATCACTGATGAAACACGGATGAACGACGGTTTGCCTGTCAATTGTGCGCACACCATTCAGGTGAGCCCCAACTTTCGTGTGACGCACGGTTTTATCTGTGTAAATCCGTGTTCATCTGTGGCTAACAAGGGTTTTTAGGATGAATCTGCGCCAACTCAAACAGCGTTTCGTGCTGCACCTTGACCCGCTCCTGTTGTCGGGGCTGGGCGCATTGTTGCTGGTCAGCCTGCTGATCCTGTACAGCGCCAGCGACGGAAACGGGATGCGTGTGCTGGCGCAGCTGGGCAATATCGCGGCCGGTTTCGTCGCGCTGTGCATCATCGCCAACATGCCATTGCACTGGCTGATGCGGCTGGCCGTGCCTACGTATGTGCTGGGCATGGTGTTGCTGATCGGCGTTGCCCTGTTTGGCGAAATCAGCCACGGCGCGCGCCGCTGGTTAAATCTCGGCGTGGCAAACATCCAACCCTCCGAGCTGATGAAGATCGCCGTGCCGCTGATGATGGCCTGGTATTTTGAAAAGCACGAGGCGACGCTGACCTGGCGCAACCACCTGATCGCCGCCTTGTTGCTGGTGATGCCGGTAGCGCTGATCTTGCGCCAGCCCGATCTCGGCACCTCCATCCTGATCGCCGCCAGCGGCTTCTTTGTCCTGTTTCTCGCCGGTTTGAGCTGGCGCGTCATCATTGGCTTGCTGGTGACCGCCGCCGCCAGTGCGCCGTTCCTGTGGCATGCGCTGCACGATTACCAGCGCCAGCGCATCCTGATGCTGTTCGATCCGTCACAGGATGCGCTGGGCAAGGGCTATCACACCATCCAGGGCATGATCGCGGTGGGGTCCGGCGGGGTGCTGGGCAAAGGCTACCTGGAAGGGACGCAGACCCATCTGGATTTCCTGCCCGAGCGCACCACCGATTTCATCTTTGCCGTGTGGTCGGAAGAATTCGGTTTCCTCGGCAACCTGCTGCTGCTCGGTCTGTATGTGTTCGTCATCGGACGCGGCTTCGTCATCACCGCCAACGCTTCAACCTACTTCACGCGCCTGATGGCGGGCAGCATCACCCTGACCTTTTTCATTTACACTTTCGTCAACATCGGCATGGTCACCGGCATTCTGCCGGTGGTCGGCGTGCCGCTGCCGCTGGTGAGCTATGGCGGCACGTCACTGCTGACCCTGATGCTCGGCTTCGGCGTGCTGATGAGCATCCATACCCACCAGCGTCTGGTCAAAACCTGAAAGGACATCCATGAAGCACCTGCTGATTCCGCTGACCCTCATCCTGTTGAGCGCCTGTGCCAGCGCACCCAAGGAAACGGACCAGAGTGCCGCCGCACAAAAACCGGTTGCCACACAGGGCGGAGGATACCTGGCCGGCGACGGGCCGGGGGCCGACGCGCCGGCCAACCTGGACAGCCTGCCCGATGCCGTTCCCAAGGCTGAACCGCTGCACCGCTATGCCAACCGGCCCTATTCCGCCTTGGGCAAGACCTATACCCCGCTGGCTGCGCCGGGTAACTACAGGGAACGCGGCTCTGCCTCCTGGTATGGCAGGAAATTTCACGGCCAGCGCACCTCCATCGGCGAAACCTATGACATGTACGGCATGACGGCGGCGCATCCCACGCTGCCCGTGCCGAGTTACGCCCGCGTGACCAACCTGGCCAACGGCAAGTCGGTGGTGGTGCGTGTCAATGATCGCGGCCCGTTCCTGCATGACCGTATCATGGACCTGTCCTACGCCGCCGCCTGGAAGCTGGGTTATGTCAATCAGGGCAGCGCCGAAGTCGAAGTGGAAAGCCTGTCCGTCGACGGCAACGCGCCGGTCGCGACGGCAGTTGCGCCGGCCCCAGTGGAAACCGTTGCGGCCACCACGGTGATGCCGGTCATGGCGTCTGACAGAACGGGTAAAGTGTATTTGCAGTTGGGCGCATTCCGGGAAAAACAGGGTGCGGAAAGCTTCCTCGCCAAAATGCGCGCCGAACTCGGCGACAGCGGCAAGGACATTGTGTTGCAGCAGAAAAAAGGGCTGACGCGCGTGCACATCGGGCCGTATGCCAGTGCGGATGAAGCGCGCCGTACCGCCAACATTCTGGCCGCCCGGCTGGGCTTCAAACCCTTCGTGAGCCTGCATTAACGGAAACGTTGCAGGCCGGGTGCGACACGCGCTCGCCGCTACCCGCTCCCGGGATTGCGGTAACGCCCTTGTTGAAGAATTAGAATATACTAATATACAAGCATCATCACTCAAGGAGTCAGCCATGTTTGGAATAAGCGTCAAGGAAGTCGATGCGAACCAGTTCGCACAATGGGTCGGCGACGACGGCCACAAGCTACGCGTGATCGACGTGCGTCAGATGGAAGAGATTGCGCAGGGCACCGTGCCCAAGGCTGAAGCCTTGCCGCTGCACACCCTGCCGATGAAGGTGAACGAACTGGACAAGGGCGAGAAGCTGGTCATGGTCTGCCGCAGCGGCGCGCGTTCGGCGCAGGCCTGTCTGTATTTGCAGCAGCAAGGATTCAGCAACGTGTTCAACCTGCGCGGCGGCATGATCGCCTGGGTGCAGAGCGGCTTCCAGCCTCAACGACTGGGCTGATATTTAACCCGCCACCCGCAACACCAACCCTTTCAGATAGGCCCCTTCGGGGAAGCTCAGCAGCACCGGATGATCCGCTGCTGCGTGCAGCTTCTTCACAATCTGCGCATCCACTCCGGCATCCAGCGCCGCACCGGCGATGATCTTCTGGAACAGCTCGTCATTGATGCCGCCGGAGCAGGAGTAGGTGAACAGCAGACCGCCCGGACGCAGCAGCTTGAAGCCCAGCAGGTTGATGTCCTTGTAGGCGCGCGAGGCTTTTTCGGCGAAGGCGGCGGTGGGGGCGAACTTGGGCGGGTCCAGAACGATCAGATCGAATTTTCGGTTCTGGTCGCGCAGCTTGCGCAGCCCCTCGAACACGTCGGCGCACCACCATTCACATTTTTTTCCATCCCCTCCGTTCAGCGCCACATTGCGTCGTGCCAGCTCCAGCGCGGCTTCCGAGGCGTCGATCGAGAGCACTGACTTTGCCCCGCCGCGCAATGCATAGAGAGAGAAGCCGCCGGTGTAGCAGAAGCAGTTGAGTACCTCGCGGTCGGCGGCCAGCGTGCCGGTGAAAGCGCGGTTGTCGCGCTGGTCCAGATAGAAGCCGGTCTTCTGTCCGCCCGCCACGTCCACCGCGAAACGCAGGCCGTGTTCCGTTACTGCCACGTTTTCCGGCAAGGCCCCGCGCAGCACGCCGCAGCGCTTGGGCAAGCCTTCCCGTTCGCGCCCGTCGGAGTCGGAGCGCTCGTAGATGCAGGCGGGGGCGCACAGTTCCTGTAGCGTATCGGCCAGCGTGTCGCGCCAGCGCTCCGCCCCGGCGCTGCCGAGCTGCATCACCAGTACGTCGCCATACCGGTCCACGATCAGGCCGGGCAGTCCGTCCGACTCGCCATGCACCAGGCGCATGCCGTCGCTGTTTTGCCCGAGGGACAAGGCGCGGCGCATTTCCAGTGCGGCGCCTATCCTGCGGCGGAAGAAATCGCTGTCCGGGGTTTCCCGTTCATCCCAAGACCAGGCGCGCGCGGTGATCTGCGAGTTGGGGTTGTAGGCAGCCCACGCCAGGAAACTCCCTTCCGCATCGCGTACCGCCACGGTGTCGCCGGGGGCGGGTGCACCGTCGAGGCATTCGACCGCGCCGGAGAACACCCAGGGATGGCGCCGCAACAGCGACTTTTCGCGGCCCGCCTTGAGGAAGAGGGCGGGTTGGGCGGAGGGATTGCCGGGCCGGGGTTCTGAAGGGGCTTGGGGCGTGCGCGTCGCGGTCTGTTGCTGGCCGTGTTGCATGCGCTTGCGGAAATCCCTGCCGCCTTGCGAGGGTCGATGCGGGGTCGAGGGAGATCTGTTTTTTTCTTTGCTCATGATTTCTTTTTCGCGCGCGGATGCGCGCTGTCGTAGATTTTGGCGAGGTACTGGAAATCGAGGTGGGTATAGACCTGCGTGGTGGAAATGCTGGCATGTCCCAGCATCTCCTGCACCGCGCGCAAGTCGCCGGACGATTGCAGCACGTGCGTGGCGAAAGAGTGGCGCAGCAAGTGCGGATGCACCCCGCTGGCGATGCCTTGCGTGATGCCGCGCTGATGCAGTTGCCGTTGCACGGTGCGCGGGCTGATGCGCTTGCCGTTCTTGCCGACGAAGAGGGCGTTTTCCCCCGGTTGGGCGAGCGGTTCGCGCACGGCGAGCCAGGCTTGCAGGGCGAGGATCGCGTGACTGCCCATCGGCACGATACGGGTCTTGCCGCCCTTCCCGGTCACGCTCAATTCCTGCGAGGCGAGGCTGTTGCGCATGGCTGTGCAATCCAATCCGACCAACTCCGCCAGGCGCAGACCGGAAGAATAGAGCAGCTCTAACATGGCTTTGTCGCGCACATCCAGCGCGCTAACCACCGGCATCTCCACCAGTTGCACGGCTTCATCCGGCGAGAGCGTGTGCGGCAGCGCCTTGGGCGATTTCGGCGCGCGCAGGCCGACGCAGGGATTGCTCTTGCAGCCGTGGTCGCGCATCAGGTAGCGGTAGAAACCGCGCCAGGCCGAGAGCAGGCGTGCCAGAGAACGTCCCGACAATCCGCCGCCGTGCAACTGCGCGATAAAGCGCCGGATGTGGTGGCTTTTCAGGTCGGGCAGCGCCGTGGTGGCGGCGAGCGCGAACAAACGGCGGATATCGCGTGCGTAGTTCTCGGCGGTGAGCGGGGAATAGTTGCGCTCGTTGCGCAGATAGGCAAGATAGCCCGTCAGCGTGGCAGGATCGTCAGACATGTAATCTGAACGCACTGCCCAGTGTTTCGGCGATGCGTTGCAGGAACAGCGTGCCCATCTCGGGATAGAAACGCGCCTTGTCTTCGCTGGCGAGGACAAGGAGGCCGATGGTCTGGCCGTTGGCGCGCAGGGGCAGATAAGCGAAGGAACGCAGATGCGTGCCAGTCTCGCCGAACCAGGTCAGGGTGTCGGCGATGGCATGGTGCGTGCAAACGGGTTGCGCGTGTTCGTCGGCAAAGGCCAGTGTTTCGGCGCCGGGCGGTTCGTCGCGCCACAGATGCAGGGCGCTGTGCGGCACGTCGAAGATGTCGCGCAGATTGTGCGTTACCAGCGATTGCAGCGCGGCGCGGTCGTAGGGGCCGAACAACGCGCAGTTGAACTGGTGGACCTTGAGCTGGAGCGCGTCATTCTCGCGGGCAAACGCCAGCAGCTCGCGCAACTGCTTTTCCAGCGCCTTGACCCGCTCGCGCAACGTGAGCAACTGTCGTTCAGACAGTGAGATGGTGCGGCCGCCGTGCGGATGCGGCAGATTGATGTCGGCCAGAATCGCCGCATGGTCTGCAAAGAATTGCGGGTGTTCCACCAGATAGTTTGCGACGTCTTCTGCCTTCATTTTTTGCGCCTCTATAGATTGATCTCGCCTTCGAATACCGTCACGGCTGGGCCGGTCAGCAGCACCGGCGCCTGCGCGCCTGCCCAGTGGATGGTGAGTGCTCCGCCGCGCGTGGCAACATGCACCGTTTCATCCAGCAGGCCGCGGCGGATGCCGGCCGCCACGGCGGCGCAGGCGCCGGTGCCGCAGGACAGGGTTTCGCCGGTGCCGCGTTCATACACGCGCAACTTGATGTGTGCGCGATCCACGATCTGCATGAAACCCGCGTTCACCCGTTTGGGGAAGCGCGCATGGCGCTCGATGAGCGGGCCCTGGATTTCCACGGGCGCAGTCTCCGCGTCATCCACCACTTGCACCGCATGCGGATTGCCCATCGAGACGGCGGTAATCTGCACGGTCTGGCCGGCGACCTCCAGCGGCTGCATGACCGCCTCGCTCTCGCTGGCAAAGGGAATCTGCGCCGGCGCAAAGATCGGCGCGCCCATGTTCACGGTGACGCGGCCATCGTCCTCCAGTCGGGGCGAGATCAGGCCGCTTTTGGTTTCGACCACGATTTCCTTCTTGCCGGTGAGCTTCTTCTCGTGCACGAAACGCACGAAGCAGCGTGCGCCATTGCCGCATTGCTCGACTTCGCCGCCGTCGGCATTAAAGATGCGATAGCGAAAGTCGGCATCGTCGCGCCGGGATTTTTCGACCAACAACAGCTGGTCGCAACCGACGCCGAAGTGGCGGTCGGCCATGAAGCGGATCTGCTCGGGCGATAACGCCACGGTCTGGCGCACGCCGTCAATGACCACGAAATCATTGCCGGCGCCGTGCATTTTGGTGAATTTTAGGGGCATGATGGGCTTTCGAAGATGGCGGCAATTATACGTCGGCACAGAGTTGGCGGTGGTCGCGCAACATGCAGCGGTCCATCACCACCGTGATGCCCGCCTGTTGGGCGCGCAGTGCGGCTTCTTCGTGCACCACGCTGTCCTGCAGCCACAGCTTCCTGATGCCCAGCCTGATGCAGCTATCCACGATGGCCGGCACGTGCTCTGCGGCACGAAATACATCGACGATATCCACCGGAAAGGGAACGGATTCGAGATCGGCATAAGCCGGTTCCCCCAGCACCTCACGCACCAGGGGGCGCACGGGGATGATGCGATGCCCGAACTGTTGCAATGCCCGGGCAACCTGAAAACTGGGACGCGCCGGATTGGGCGACAGACCGATGACCGCGACCGTGTGCGACTCGCGCAGCAATTTACAGATGTCATCCGGGCTGGGATTGGTGAAGGGCATGTCAGGTTGGCGCAAGATGAGAGCGCTTATAATAAACCAACGACGTGCAGAATTGAGAGGCAATACCTTGAGCGCAATCCACCCCTCCGAGCTGTCCTTCATCACCCGGCATGCGCCATTTGACAGTATGGAGCTGGAGCATGTGATGTGGATGCTGGAGCGCATGCAGCTCGCTTACTATGCCCAAGGTGAAATCATCGCCTCGCCCGAACAGGGCGAGGCAACCCGGATGTGGGTGATCAAACAGGGCCTGGTCATGGGTGAGCAGAGTGTCGCCAAGGCCTCGGATAACGACACCTGGCTGGAACTGATGGCGGGGGAATGTTTTCCGCTGGGGGCTTTGCTGGCGCGGCGGCGCGTGGCCAGCATTTACCGGGCAGGCAGCGACACCTTCTGCTATGAACTGTCCGCTGCAGACTTCCATATCCTGCTTGGGATGAGCGCGCCCTTCCGCGATTTCTGCACACGCCGCATCGCCAATCTGCTGGAACACTCGAAACAAGTCATCCAGGCGGAATTCAGCCACTCCAGCGCGGAGCAGCAATCCCTGGCCAGCCCGTTGTCGGCCATCGTCCGGCGGGCGCCGGTCACCTGTGCGCCCGAAACCACGGTGCAAGCGGCGCTGGAAATCATGCGCGAACAACGTATCGGCTCGATGGTGGCGGCAGACGGGCAGGGACGCCCGCTCGGCATCCTGACCCTGCACGATGTGCTGGAGCGGGTCGCCATCCCGCAGGTTGATACCGGGCAACCGGTCATCAACATCATGAGCACCGAACTGTCCAGCCTACCACCGCAGGCGCTGGCGCATGAGGCGGCGTTGCTCATGGCGCGGCGCGGCTTTCGCCATGTGCTGGTGGTCGAGGAGCAGAAACTGATCGGGCTGGTGTCCGAAAAAGATCTGTTCGCCCTGCAACGGGTCGGCCTGCGCCAGATCGGTTCGACCATCCGCCACGCCGATTCACCCGAGGTGTTGCAGCAGGCCGCTGCCGACATCCGGCGCATGGCACACAACATGATGGCGCAGGGGGTGGCGCCGGAACAGTTGACCCAGTTCATTTCGACCTTCAATGACCTGCTCACCGCGCGCGTGGTCGAGCTGGAATGTGCCGCAGTCTGTCCTGCAGGCGATCCCTTGCATGAAAACATCTGCTGGATGGCACTCGGTTCGGAAGGCCGTCTGGAACAGACGCTGAAGACCGACCAGGACAATGCCATCATCTTCAAGGTGCCGGCGGGACTGACCGCCGATCAGGTGCGCGAAAAATTGCTGCCGTTGGCGAGAAAGATCAATGAAACCCTGGATTTGTGCGGTTTCCCCCTGTGCAAGGGCGAGATCATGGCGAGCAATCGAAAATGGTGTCTGTCGGAGACGGAATGGCAGGAAGTATTTACAAAATGGGTGGACAGCGGCGCGCCGGAAGCGCTGCTCCATGCGTCCATATTTTTCGATTTTCGCGCGCTGTATGGCAACGAAAGCCTGGCCGAACACTTGCGCGCCTGGCTGACCGGCTATGTGCGCAGCAATCAGCGGTTCCTGCACCAGATGGCGGCGAATGCCTTGCGCAATCGTCCGCCGCTCGGCGTGGTGCGCGATTTCGTGGTGGGCAAGGGCAACACGCTTGATCTGAAAACGAATGGCATCACCCCGTTTGTCGATGCGGCGCGCATCTTCAGTCTGGCGTCCGGGGTCGGCAAAACCAACACCGTGCAGCGCTTGCGTGCCAGCGCGGCCGCCCTGCATGTCCCGCCGAACGAGGTGGAAGCGTGGATCAATGCGTTCCTCTTCATCCAGTTGTTGCGCCTGCGCCATCACTACGAAGCCAGTGCGTTGGAGGGCGGCGCGGAACGGCTGGATAACCGCCTCGATCCGGCACAGTTGAACGAACTGGACCGGCGCATCCTGAAGGAGGCTTTTCGCCAGGCGCGCAAGGTGCAGGCCAAGCTGGCGCTGGACTATCAATTGTGAAAAAAATGGTGCAACGCTGGTTCGCCGCGCCCGCCCGGCTGACCGAGCAGCAAAAAGGGCGATTGCAGGCATGGCGTGAACTGCCGCCCGCCGTCCTTTCCTCGCCTTTCGACAAGGAACGCTATGTCGTGGTCGATGTGGAGACGACAGGGCTGAACCTGATGACGGATACGCTGATTTCGATCGGGGCGGTGGCGGTCGTGGGCGGCCGCATCGCGTTTGCAGACAGCTTTGCCATCGTGCTGCAGCAGGAGCAGGCCAGCCGCAAGGAAAACATTCTGATTCACGGCATCTCGGGTTCGGTGCAGCGCGCCGGCATTCCGGCAGCGGATGCGCTGCTGGATTTTCTCGCGTATCTGGGCAAGTCGCCGCTGGTTGCCTTTCATGTGGCCTTCGACGAAACCATGATCCGGCGCGCCATGCGCCAGTATCTCAATCTGACCTTCAAACATCCGTGGCTGGATCTGGCCTACCTGATGCCGGCGCTGTATCCGGCACTGGCACGCAGCCACCGCGTGCTGGATGACTGGGCGCGCCGCTTCGAAATTCACAACGCCGCACGCCATGACGCAAGCGCCGATGCCATGGTCACCGCACAGTTGCTGCAAGTGTCCCTGACGCAGGCGCGGCGCAAACAGGCCGCGCATTTTGCCGCTTTGCGCGAACTGGAAAAAGCGCAGCGCTGGGCGCATCGCACGTAAGTTACCTGTAAGTTTCCTGCCGTAGTCTGATTCGCAGTTGTAGCGGGTCGATTGGTTGCCCGGCCCGGACGACCTGCGGATGCGGTGCTTCAACTTACACAATCAACATGGGAGAAAAGCATGGATAAAAGTGGCGAGGCCTATTGGAAGGCCACATTGGGATTGCTGACCAAGATCCTGGCAGTCTGGTTCCTGGTTTCATTCGGGGCGGGCATCCTGTTTGTGGACCTGTTCAACAAAATCAGTTTGGGCGGCTACCCGCTGGGATTCTGGTTCGCCCATCAAGGGTCTATGTATATCTTCGTGGCGCTGATTTTTATCTACGCCAAGAAGATGGGCGAGATCGATCGCAAATTCGACGTTCACGAAGAATAAGGGGATACCATGGATCTGCAAACAACAATCTATCTGGTGGTGGGGCTGAGCTTCTCGCTTTACATCGGCATCGCCTTCTGGGCGCGCGCGGGTTCGACCTCCGAATTTTATGTCGCCGGCGGTGGTGTGGGGCCGCGCATCAACGGCATGGCAACGGCAGCGGACTGGATGTCTGCGGCGTCGTTCATCTCCATGGCGGGGTTGATCTCCAACATGGGCTACGGCGGCGGTCTGTTCCTGATGGGCTGGACCGGCGGCTATGTCTTGCTGGCCTTGTTGCTGGCACCGTATCTGCGCAAGTTCGGCAAATTCACCGTGCCGCAATTCATCGGTGACCGCTACTATTCCAAGTCGGCTTCGACAGTCGCCGTGATCTGTCTGCTGACCGCATCGTTGACTTATGTGATCGGCCAGATGACTGGTGTGGGGGTTGCGTTCTCTCGCTTCCTCGGCGTGTCCAGCGAAACAGGGATCTATGTCGGCATGGGCATTGTGTTCTTGTATGCGGTGCTGGGCGGCATGAAGGGCATCACCTATACGCAAGTGGTGCAGTATGTCGTGCTGATCTTCGCTTACACCGTGCCGGCGATCTTCATCTCCATGCACCTGACCGGCAATCCGATCCCGCAACTGGGTCTGGGTTCTGATCTGGTCGGCACCGATGTCTCGCTGCTGCAAAAACTCGACAGCATCGTGGTCGATCTCGGTTTTGGTCAGTACACCACGACCACGGCCGGCAGCACGCTCAACATGTTCGTGTACACCTTCTCGCTGATGATCGGTACGGCGGGTCTGCCGCACGTCATCATGAGATTCTTTACCGTGCCTACGGTTGCCGCCGCGCGTTCTTCCGCAGGCTGGGCGCTGGTCTTCATCGCGATTCTGTACACCACCGCCCCCGCAGTGGCGGCGATGGCAAAGTACAACCTGATCTCCACGGTGAACACCGCGGTCGCGACGAACGGGGATCTGTACGCACCGGAAGCCAGCCTGGAAGCAGCCAAGCAACCGGACTGGATGAACCGTTGGGAAAAGACCGGCTTGCTGAAGTTCGAAGACAAGAACGGTGACGGCCGCATCCAGTATTACAACGACAAGACCAAGAACCAGGCTGTGCTGGACAAGGCCGCAGCAGCGGGCTGGAAGGGCAACGAGCTGTCGGTGAATGCCGACATCATCGTGCTGGCCAACCCCGAGATCGCGTTGCTGCCGAACTGGGTGATCGCCCTGGTGGCTGCCGGGGGCCTGGCTGCCGCGCTGTCCACTGCGGCCGGTCTGTTGCTGGCGATTTCTTCCGCCATCTCGCATGACCTGGTGAAAGGTGTGTTCAATCCGAACATCAGCGAAAAAGGCGAGTTGATGGCGGGCAAGATCGCCATGTCGCTCTCCATTATCGTTGCCGGTTATCTGGGCCTGAATCCGCCGGGCTTCGCGGCGGGAACGGTAGCGCTGGCATTCGGTATCGCGGCCAGCTCCCTGTTCCCCGCAATCATGATGGGCATCTTCAGCAAGAAGATGAACAAGGAAGGCGCGATTGCCGGTATGTTGGCCGGTCTGCTCATCACCCTGTTCTACGTGTTCGCGCACAAGGGCTTGTTCTTCATCAAGGGCACGGACTACCTCGATCTGATCGGGGGCCCCAACAGCTTCTTCGGCATCACCCCGGAAGCCTTTGGCGGCGTCGGCGCGATGATCAACTTCATGGTGGCATTCGTGGTGGACAAATTCACCAAGGAACCGCCGGAACATATCCAGCATCTGGTGGAAAGCGTGCGTACGCCGCGCGGTTCCAAGGCGGTGGATGGCGCTCACGCATAATTGCTGCGGTCTGCGGTAACATCGACCCCGCCGTATCCCGGCGGGGTTTTTTCTTGGAGTCCTTATGGTTTTTGATATCAGTGTGGCGATGACCTGGGTGTTGTTTCTATCCCTGTTCCCGATGGCATTCATCTGGTTGCGCAGGGCATGGCGCATCGCAATGCAGCATGACTTTTCCGAGGTGGCCTTGAAAAAAGGCGTGGCACCGGATAATCCCGGCAAGTTTGCCCCCTATGCGGCCGCCATCAATCTGCTGGCGGGCGTCATTGTGGTCGTCGTCATTGTGGGCGTGGTCACCGCCCGTTTCGATTACGCGACCTGGAGTGCCACGGCGGGCATCACCATCTGGCTCAAGCTGATCGCGGATTTCATCCTGAGCCGGCATGCCCATCCGTTCCTGCTGAAAAACAACAAACCCTGACGGGCCTTTCGCGGTCAGTTGGCCGGCCTGGCCGGGAGCGCACTGAAGATCACGCAAATGCGGGTGCCCACGCCGTGGCGGCCCGAAGCCAGCTCCAGTTTTGCGCCATGCCGTTTGGTGATTTCGTCCACGATCGACAAGCCGAGTCCGCTCCCGCTTTCGCCGTTGCCGAGAATGCGATAGAAGCGTTCGAATACCCGTTCGCGGTGTTCCGGGGTGATGCCGGGGCCATTGTCTTCAACACAGAGACTTGCTTTGCCGTGCGCCAGGCTGACACTGATCGTGATATGACCGCCGGCCGGCGTGTAGCGCACCGCGTTGTCGGACAAATTGTTCAGCAGATCAAGCAAGCTATTGGCATCGCCGCTGATCGTCACCGGCGTGCCGGCACTTTCAAAGCCGAGATCGATGTTCTTTTCCAGGGCCAGCGGCACCCAGGTGAGCGCCACTTCCTGCGCCAATTGGTTGAGGTCGAGCGGCAGGAAGCTGTCCGTGCGTCCGCCGCCCGGTTCGTTGCGCGCCAGTGCCAGCAGTTGGTTGACCAGCCGCGTACCGTGGCGGGTGCTGGTCAGAATGCGTTCGAGCGCGTGCTGCTTGAGCGCAATCTCATCGGAGCGCAAGGCGAGTTCTGTCTGCGTCTTCAGTCCGGCAAACGGGGTGCGCAGCTGGTGGGCGGCATCCGCGAGAAAACGTTTTTGCGCGGCCATCACCTGTTGCAGGCGTTCCAGCAGATTGTTCACGGCATCGATCAGGGGGCCGACTTCGGCGGGTGCTTTGCTGCCGTCGAGGCGCGACAGATCGTCGCGCCGCCGTTCCAGCACTTCGCGCCGCAGGCGTTCCAGGGGGCGCAGCCCCTGCTTCAGCCCGTACCAGACCACAGCCAAGGCGATCAGGGTCAGCAGCAACTGCGGGATAACGATGTTCGCCAGGATGCCGCGGATCAGCGCCTGGCGCTGCTCGGTGGTTTCCGACACATGCAACTGGAATACGCCGTCGCGCGAAGCAAACGTCAGGCTGACCATGCGCGTTTTTTTTCCTTCACGTTCGCTGTTGCTGAAGAGCGGCCCGGGGCGTCCGCGCCGATAGGACAACGGGCGCAGGGTATTGCCGGTGCCCGCAAGTTTTCGCCCCTTGCTATCCGTGACCGTGTACAGCACGCGATCCGGCATGCCGGGATCGGAACCGTCCGGCAGTACGGGAATAATGTCCAATTGCTCATTGCCGCTGCCGAGTTTGAGCTGGGCCGCGATCTCGTGTGCACGCTGCAGCAGGACCAGATCGTAAGGCTGGTTGGCATAATTAATGGTGGCGAAGTAACCGACGACGGTGCTGACGATCCACAGCAAATACAGCGAAATCAGCAGGCGCTGCATGAGGTAGCTGCGCAGGGAGCGGACTGGAGATTCCTGGGTGCGCGGCATGCTCATGCAGACGTGGGAGGGGCTGTGGGCCTAGCTGGAAGCCGGCTTTAGCATGTCGATGACATAACCCAGGCCGCGGATGGTGCGGATGGTCACGCCCGCCGGCTCGACCTTTTTGCGCAGACGATGGATATAAACTTCGATCGCATTGCTGCTCGCTTCCTCGGCGTAACTGTAGATGCGCTCCAGCATCTGCTCCTTGCTCACCACCCAGCCGGTGCGCAACATCAGCGCTTCGAGCACGCTCAATTCGCGCGTGGTCAGTTCGAGCGGCTCGCCGTCGATCGTGGTGCGCCGGGCGACACTGTCGAACACCAGCGTGCCGCAGGTATAAACCGGATTGACCCCGCATTGGCCGCGCCGGAGCAGCGCGCGCACCCGCGCTTCAAGTTCCGGCAGGCTGAAGGGTTTGATCATGTAGTCGTCCGCACCCAGGTCGAGCCCGCGCACGCGGTCTCCCTCGGCATCGCGTGCGGTCAGAATGATCACGGGGACCTGGTGGTTGTGCTCGCGCAGACTTCGTAGCACACTGAATCCGTCCACTTTCGGCAGGCCCAGATCGAGAATCACCAGATCAAAAGGTTGCTCACCGCTTAAAATCAGGCGCGCGGCGTTACCGTCCTTGACGCAGTCAACGGCATAGCCGGACTGGCGCATGGAGTGGCACAATCCGTCAGCGAGCACTTCGTCGTCTTCGGCGATCAGGATGCGCATGGCAGTCGTGGATAAAATGATTTCCGGGTTGGGATCGGCGTACTGGATTTGACGCTTGCGCCCCATTCTATGGGGTTGCGCCAATTTTTCAAAGCCGGGCAACCGGAATCGCAACGAAACATCGGGCAGGGAAGGGGGAAATTGTGCAGCTTGGCGAAAAACACCGGCGCTACTGGCGCGGTAATTTGCGGCTTACCGGGGGATTGCTGCTCATCTGGTTCGTGGCCACGTTTGGGGTCAGCTGGTTTGCACGCGAACTGCAGTCACTGACGTTCTTCGGTTTTCCGCTGCCGTTCTTCATGGCGGCACAAGGTGCGTTGCTGATTTATGTGATTCTGGTGGGTTACTACGCCTGGCGCATGGATAGACGGGACCGCGAATTCGGCGTGCAGGAAGAGGCGTGATGGCCTATCCCGCACAAGCGCAGTTCGTTTCCCAGCTCAAACGCTACTATTCGCTTTACACGGGCGGCGTGATTGGTTTCGTCGTGCTGCTGTCCATCCTGGAGCAGATGGGCGTGCCGAACAAGGTGCTGGGCTACATCTTTCTGGGTGTCACCGTAGCCCTCTATGCCGGTATCGGTATTTTGTCGCGGACCTCGGACGTCGCGGAATATTACGTGGCGGGGCGGCGGGTGCCCGCCCTGTTCAACGGCATGGCCACGGCGGCCGACTGGATGTCTGCCGCCAGCTTCATCGGTCTGGCTGGCACGTTGTATGTGTCGGGCTACGACGGCCTGGCGTTCGTCATGGGGTGGACGGGTGGTTTTTGCCTCGTGGCCCTGTTCCTTGCCCCCTACCTGCGCAAATTCGGACAGTTCACCATTCCGGATTTTCTCGGCGCCCGCTATGGCGGCGATGTACCGCGCATGATCGGCGTATTCGCCGCCATCCTTTGCTCGTTCACCTACGTGATCGCCCAGATTTACGGGCTTGGACTGATTGTCAGCCGGTTTACGGGACTGGATTTCGGCGTCGGCGTGTTCGTGGGCTTGGGGAGCATCCTGTTTTGCTCGTTTCTCGGCGGCATGCGTGCCGTGACCTGGACTCAGGTCTCGCAGTACGTCATTTTGATCGTCGCCTACATGATTCCGGTGATCTGGCTGTCGGTCAAACATACTGGCAATCCGGTTCCGTAGATCGCCTACGGCTATGTCTTGCAGCAGGTCACCGCGCGCGAGCAGGTATTGAATGACCCGGCCACGCCGGAGGGTGAGCGCGAGGCAGAAGTGCGGGCCTTGTTCAGCCAGCAACAGGTTCAGCATGAAAATGCGCTGCGCGCGCTGGAGGCCGGCGGAGCGGGTTATCTGGCGCAGGAGCGCGCAAATCTGCAGGCGGCGGTGAACGGACTCAAGGCAAACCGGTCCCCTCCCGAAACATTAAGTGCAGCCGAAAATCGGCTGGCAGCCTTTCCTGCCGATGTGTCTTCTGCGCGTATCGCCTGGCAGCAGGCTGCCGAAGCGGAACGTGTCCGCGCGGCGCCGATCTCCCCGCATGCGGAGCCGTTCGCGGCGCCGGACGAGGCGGCCCGCGACATCAAGCGCAAGAATTTTCTGGCGTTGGTGTTGTGCCTGATGGTGGGAACTGCGGCACTCCCCCATATCCTGATGCGTTTCTACACGACCACCTCGGTGAAGGAAGCACGCATGTCGGTGTTTTGGTCGCTGATCTTCATTTCTTTGCTCTATATCACGGCACCGGCACTGGCGGTATTGGCCAAATATGACGTCTATACCCTGCTGGTGGGTTCCAGCTTCTCCGAACTGCCGAGCTGGGTATCGGCCTGGGCCGCAGTGGACAAGACGTTGATGAGCATTACCGACATGAATCATGATGGCATCGTGCAACTGGCCGAAATCACGTTGGGCGGCGATCTGGTCGTGCTGGCGACGCCGGAGATCGCGGGATTGCCGTACGTTGTCACCGCTCTGGTGGCGGCGGGCGGGCTGGCGGCCGCGCTGTCCACGGCGGACGGGTTGATGCTGACCATCGCCAACGCACTGTCGCATGACGTCTATTACAAGATGATCAATCCGGCTGCACCGACTTCGCGTCGCCTCGCAATTTCCAAGGGGCTGTTGTTGCTGGTTGCGATCTGTGGGGCGTACATCACCTCGCTCAAGCCGGGCGACATTCTCTTTCTGGTTGGCGCGGCATTCTCGCTCGCTGCCTCCGCTTTCTTCCCCGCCCTGGTCTTGGGGATCTTCTGGAAACGCGCCAACCGAACCGGAGCCGTGCTCGGCATGGTTGGCGGACTGGGGGTGTGCATGTACTACATGTATCGCACCTATCCATTCTTTGGCGTCAACGGCGCGCTCTGGTGGGACATCAATCCGATCTCGGCGGGCATCTTCGGCATGCCGGTAGGCTTCCTCGCGGTCATTCTGGGCAGTTTGCTGACGCGCGCGCCGGCAATGCAGATCCAGGCAATGGTTGATCATGTGCGCTATCCGCGCCTGGCGTCCGACACCGAGCTTGAAAAAACCTGAACGGGCGCCCGTTGTGTACTCCTCCCCCGAATTTTTTCTTGTCATCGTGCTGAAGGCGCTGGTTGAAATCGCCGCTTTGTCTCTGCTTGCGCAAGCCGTTCTGGGGGTGATGGCGGGGCGGGCGCGGCAGACGAATATCGTCTATCGCCTGTTGCAAACCATCACCTTGCCGGTGTTCAGGCTGGCGCGCAAACTCTGTCCGGGTCTGATTGCCGACGACTATCTGGGATTGGTCGCTTTTTTGCTGCTGTTCTGGAGTTGGCTCCTGCTGCTGTATGCCAAGGCCTACGTTTGTCATGCGCAGCACCTGGCCTGTTTTGCCGCGCCATAGTTGGACTGCAAAGGCAAAAGCCGTTATCCTGCGCACCGCTGCAAAACGCGCTCGTAGCTCAGCTGGATAGAGTATCGGTTTCCGAAGCCGAGGGTCGTGGGTTCGACTCCCGCCGAGCGCACCAAATTCAGACTTATGGCCATGCGACTTTAGGTCAATAAATTCTAGTCAAAACTTGCCGTGACATACGAGGGGCCTCGTCACGCCTACCAAACTATCGTGGATACGCAGGAACGCGAAGGGCTGTATGCAATGCCGTGTGCGGCCAAGCGGTGAAGGGTGTTCGTGACATGCACCGCCTATCCAAGTCAGCCGGAAAACCTTGTAAGCTGGCACGCACATAAGCTATTGCAACAAATGTCGATGGCGAGTTGCTCGACGATATCGACGTAATCGCAGCCACCGTAGTAACGCTTGCCGGGATAGCCTTCGGCATACTTGTTGGTGAGTTGGGAGCCCTGCACGGCCATCACGGCTGGCGAGGTGTAGTTTTCGGAGGCGATCAGCTCGATGTGAGCTTCCTGCCGCCGGTTTTCTTGTTGGATAGCAGCGTAGATTTCAGGGTCGATCTGGTCGACGGCATATTGGGCGCGTTCAAACATGGGTAATCTTTTATGTAAAAATCCCGGCAGTGTGCCGGGACGGTTGTTGTGGAAGTGAAGTAAATCAGGCCACCATGGCACGCAGGGTTTTGGCCGCAGCGACCATGTTGGTCAGCGCCGGGATCACCTCGTTCCACTGGCGGGTCTTCAGGCCGCAATCTGGGTTGACCCACAGGCGTTCGGCGGGCACGCGCTCGGCGGCCTTCTTCATCAGCTCGACCATATGCTGCACGGTCGGGATGTTGGGCGAATGGATGTCATACACGCCGGGGCCGATCTCGTTCGGATACTTGAAATGGTCGAACGCATCCAGCAGCTCCATGTCGGAGCGCGATGTCTCGATGGTGATGACATCGGCATCCATGTCGGCAATGGCGGCGATGATGTCGTTGAACTCCGAGTAGCACATATGGGTGTGAATCTGCGTTTCATCTTTCACACCGTTCGCTGTAATGCGAAAGGATTCCACCGCCCAGTCCAAATAGTTGCTCCATTGCGCCTTGCGTAGCGGCAGACCTTCGCGCAGTGCAGCCTCATCGATCTGAATCACGCGCACACCGGCTCTTTCCAAATCCAGCACTTCTTCGCGGATGGCGAGAGCCAGCTGCTTGCAGGACACCGAACGCGGCTGGTCGTCGCGCACGAACGACCAGTTGAGAATGGTCACCGGCCCGGTCAGCATGCCCTTCATGGGCTTGTTGGTGAGCGACTGCGCGTACTTGATCCACTCCACCGTCATCGCCTTGGGGCGGCTGATGTCGCCAAACAGGATGGGCGGCTTCACGCAACGCGAACCATAAGACTGCACCCAGCCGAATTCGCTGAAGGCGTAGCCGTCGAGCTGCTCGCCGAAATACTCCACCATGTCGTTGCGCTCGGCTTCGCCGTGCACGAACACATCCAGTCCCAATACCTCCTGCTCGTGCACGCTGCGGGCAATCTCGGCCTGCATCGCGGTCTTGTAGGTCGCCTCACTGATCTCGCCCGCCTTGAACTGGCGGCGCGCCAAACGGATTTCTGCCGTCTGCGGAAAGGAGCCGATGGTGGTAGTGGGA
The DNA here is from genome assembly GCF_045866295.1 of Ferrigenium sp. UT5. Taxonomy (NCBI): domain Bacteria; kingdom Pseudomonadati; phylum Pseudomonadota; class Betaproteobacteria; order Nitrosomonadales; family Gallionellaceae; genus Ferrigenium; species Ferrigenium sp. UT5. The sequence continues at coordinate 2,528 of NZ_BAAFRY010000019.1, read as the reverse complement.
AACTTTGGCAGCTTCAGCAGCTCGGCCTGCTTGGCGGCACGCTGGGTATATGGACTCTGGCGTTGACCAAGTTTCGCGTCGATCTTGGCCAGAGTAGCTTTTACCACTGGGTTATTGACACGCGGCGAGTTGCGGCGGGATTCGATCGCGGTACGGTTGGCGGCGAGTTCGGCCTTCACGGCGTCGCGCCCCTGATTCAGCGCGGCAGCGAGCACACCGAGCTCTTCCAGCTTTTGTTTGGCAAACGCCAGCCAGGATTTGATCTCGTCATCCAGTTTCTGCTCGCTGCCTAAATCCACCGGCACATGCAGCAACGAGCACGACGGCGCAATCCACAGACGATCACCCAACTGTTTCGCAAGCGGTTCCAGCCAAGCCAGTGTCTCATTCAGGTCAGTCTTCCAGATGTTGCGCCCGTTAATGACACCCAGCGACAGCACCTTGTGCGAAGGCAACAGGTTCAGCAACGGCTGGATGTCGTCTCGACCGTTGATGGCATCCACATGCAGCCCCGCTACCGGCAAATTGGCAGCCAAGTATCTGTTCTCAAGCAACTGGCCAAAATAGGTGGCCAACAACAGCTTGATACGGCAGCTCTTCAGGTGGTGGTAAGCGATGTTGAAGGCATGCAGCCATTCCGCATTGAGTTCGGTGACGAGAATGGGCTCGTCGATCTGCACCCATTCCACGCCCTGTGCAGCCAGCGTGTCCAGCAATTCTCCATACACGGGAAGCAATCGCGGCAGCAGCGCGAGACGGTCGGAATCGTCCTTGGATTTTCCGATGGCGAGATAAGTCACCGGGCCGACGATGACTGGTTTGGCTGTTATGCCTTGGGCTCTGGCTTCCGCCAGTTGCGCCAAGAGGCGCGAGGCATCCAGCCTGAACTGGGTGTCGGCAGTGAATTCGGGGACAATGTAGTGGTAGTTGGTGTCAAACCACTTGGTCATTTCGCCCGCCGCAACTCCACTGCAGCATGACGCGCGATCTTCCGCCGATTGGGCCGAACGTCCACGTGCCACGCGGAAAGTGTTGTCCAGCGCATCGCCTTGGAAGCCGCGCACACGTTCAGGCAGATTGCCCAGAGTAAAACTCATGTCCAACACCTGGTCGTAGAAGCTAAAATCGCCAACCGGCACGAAATCGAGGCCAGACTGATCCTGCCAGTGACGCTGGCGCAGTTCCGAGCCTTTAGCCTTCAATTCGTCGCGAGAGGATTGCCCCTTCCAGTAGGATTCGAGAGCGAATTTCAGTTCGCGCTTGGCTCCGATGCGCGGAAAGCCGAGGTTATGAGTGATTGCCATGGTTTATGCCTTAAAGAAATGAACAGGGGCGCATGATAGGCAACTCATCCCATGAGTAAAAATGGTATTATTTCACGTATCAATTACTATCATTCATGCATCAATTTTTCATGGGCACTCTCGAACGAATTCATCTCGAAATCATCCGTGCCGTCGAGCAGCGCGGCTCGTTGACCGCCGCAGCAGAAAAGCTGCATCTCACCCAGTCCGCGCTCAGCCACACCGTGCGCAAGCTGGAGGATCAGCTCGGTCTCGCCATCTGGTATCGAGAAGGGCGTAGCCTGCGTCCGACTCAGGCGGGAGAGTATCTGTTGGCTGCTGCCAACCGGCTGTTGCCGCAGCTCACCCATACCGAGGAACGATTGGGGCAATTCGCGCAGGGTGAGCGTGGTAGCCTGCGCATCGGCATGGAATGCCACCCTTGCTACCAGTGGCTGCTGAAGGTTGTCTCGCCGTACCTCGCGCAATGGCCAGACGTGGATGTGGATGTGAAACAGAAATTTCAGTTCGGCGGCATCGGCGCGTTGTTCGGATATGAAATCGATATGCTGGTGACCCCCGACCCGCTCTACAAACCCGGCCTTACATTCGAACCCGTGTTCGACTACGAGCAGGTGCTGGTCGTCGGCCCGCAACACCCCCTGCGCGGAGCCGAATACGTGCTGCCTAGGCAGCTATCGGATGAGACGCTCATCACCTACCCGGTCGCCATCGAGCGACTCGATATCTTCAATCATTTCCTGACCCCAGCCGGTATCGCGCCTAAGCGCCACAAGATCATCGAGACCACCGACATCATGCTGCAAATGGTCGCCAGCGGACGCGGTGTCGCCGCTCTACCGCGCTGGCTGGTGGAGGAGCAGTCCACCAAGTTCGATGTCGCGCCAGTGAAGCTAGGATCAAAAGGTGTGGACAAGCAAATCTTTCTGGGATTTCGCGAGGTGGATGCGGACATAGACTACCTCCGCGCTTTCGTCGATCTGGCGCGCACCCATCGCGATAAGCGACAGTGAACGACGTGTATCCGGTCAATTTCAAACGTACCGTACTCACCGGCCGCAGTCAGGGTCGCGATCCAGTCATCACCCTGATCCAGCAGCAGGTGGAGGAACGACTGTTGGTACGCGTTGAAAATTCCCCACTTTTCCTAGTGTCTGCGCGCTGAAAATTACCCAGGTGATTAACCTCCTCCGTTCCGATTTTCGGACTGGAGAAACCAAGGAG